>NZ_JBSRDC010000011.1:0-23668 GCF_055145285.1 Salinivirga sp.
AAACTCCAGAAAAAAAGTAGTTTATAATGTCAAAACAGTGTTCCCTGCCTGCCAAAATCAAAAGACTTCGGAACAGTCCCATATCTTTTTAGGTTTTTTGTTATTTGTTAACGAAAAATATGGGTTCTGTTCCTTTTTTTTAAGTTTTGGATAGTTGTGACCCAATATCAAACATTTAAGAGGTACTATCCTTAATCCATTAAAACAAATAATTCAACCCAATATAAATACCCAGACCTCCATCTTGTGGGTCAAGACTGTGTGCTGCATCAAATGCAATTACGAAGTTTTGGTTCATGGCAAGTCTGAATCCGGCACCCACGCCAAAATGTGGCTTTTCTCCCGAATCAAAATATTCTTCTGCATTGAACCCGGGTAAATCATCTTCAGCTGCTGCAATAACTGCCTCTTTATCGAATTCAATTGATTCTGTAACCATACCGGCATCTAAAAAGAGGTTCGTACCCAGATAGAAATTTTGTTTAAACAGGTGAAACCGCCAGAGTTTATATCGTAATTCAAGGTTTCCAAAGGCTATACCTTTTCCTACCACGCGGTTGCGCAACACTCCGCGTACGGTTTTTGCACCTCCAAGACCTTCGCTGTTGGCGCCTTTTAAAAACGATGTGCTGATTAGTGGGTAAAGATAAAACGGGCATTCACCAACAGTCGTTTGATATAGCACACGATAGGCCAGCGATAAATCTTCAGGTATTAGGGTGAAGTATTGTCTGTGGGTTAGCGAAATCTTGGCATGACCAAAATTATTGTTTCCTGCAAATTCGGGTGCAGCCTGGACTACAAATTCCGACCACATTCCCTGCATGGGATTTGGTTCATTGTCGCGCGTATCATAAACCAGGCCGGCTTTGAAATAATGGTGTGTGCCGCCATCTTTTTCAGCTTCATCAATCAGTCCCCAACGCACATACAAGTCATAGAGGCCGGCAGTATCGGGTAAAGCATCGTCGCCAGATTTTCCCTCGTTTAGCCGGTCAACGTCTACAGATCCGATATTAAACTTATAACCCAGGTAACCGGCAATCCAACCCAGGTTTTTCACAGGTAATTTACCCTGAAAATCTGTTTTTAAACGGAAAAATTGGCGTTCGTGTCTGTAAAAAACCCTGGAGATATAGTCCTCGCTTTGATCATCTTCCCAGCCGGCATTATAAATGGCTTCAGCACCATTGAACCCGTAAAAAGGCAGTGCCTGTTCTGTGAGGTAACTCATATCGGCTGTAAGCCTGATGCCGGGTATGAGGTATTTCGAATCGTAGAAAAGCCTGTTTATACCGCTTCCTTTCGTAAAACGGCTTACTTCCATATAAAGTGAATGACGGTATTCCGGGTATGTTGAGCCATTGCCATAAAAATAGAGGTTCACCATACCGCCGTACTGCAAACCAAAATCAGAATCATATGTTATGGTAGGCAATGCTCCAAAATTAAGCCCTGTTTTAACGCTGTCTTCTTTGGTGTCTTTTTGGGCAAAACTGCTTATTGAGCCCACCAACAGTAGAAAAATAAATATTGATTTGAGATACATATAACCAAAATCTTTTGTAAAACATACCGAAAAATGCCGCTTAATTTGCTAATTTCGTAACTCCAAAAGTAAAAGAATTATTCGAAAAAAGAATCCAAATAAATTCAAGGTTATGGTTACATTGATCAAGAATATTAAAAAACTTATACAAACAGAAGATACTCCCCGAAAATGGGTAGCAGGAAAAGAAATGGCCAATTTGCCTGCAATTGACAATGCCTGGCTCATGATTGAAGATGATAAAATTGTAGATTTTGGCACAATGAACAATTGTCCGGAGCCTGATGAAGCATCAGAAGTAGATGTGAGTGGACGTATTGTAATGCCTGCTTTTTGCGATTCTCATACACACCTGGTATATGCCGGAAGCCGTGAAATTGAATATGGCGACAAAATTCGGGGTTTGTCTTACGAGGAAATTGCCAAAAAAGGAGGCGGAATTTTAAATTCTTCTAAACTATTGGCTCAAACCAGCGAAGATGAACTCTACGAACAGGCGCTCGAACGGATTCATGAAATTATTGGGTTTGGCACAGGCGCCGTTGAAATAAAATCAGGCTACGGGCTCGATACCGAAAATGAACTGAAAATGTTGCGTGTAATTCGCCGTCTGAAAGAAACCACACCCATAACCATAAAAAGCACTTTCCTGGGCGCTCATTCCATACCAATGGAATATCGGAACGACCAGTCTAAATTTGTTGATAAGGTCATAAATGAAATGATACCCGCAGTGGCTGCAGAGGAACTTGCCGATTACATTGATGTATTTTGCGACAAAGGCTTTTTTACAGTAGAAAATACCGAACGAATACTTATGGCAGGAATGAAATACGGGCTGATAGGAAAAATACATGCCAATGAGCTTGATTACAGTGGCGGTATTCAGGTTGGCGTAAAATACAACGCCCGTTCTGTGGATCATCTTGAGTTCGTTGGGCCCGATGAAATTAAGGCCATTCAGGGCAGCGAAACAATGCCGACGGTATTACCTGGTGCAGCGTTTTTCCTGAACATGAAGCTTTCACCTGTGCGCGAAATGATGAATGCAGGGTTGCCACTGGCACTGGCTTCAGATTATAATCCGGGTTCATCACCCTCTGGCAATATGAAATTTATCATGTCGCTTGGTTGTATCAATTACAAAATGACACCAGAGGAGGTAATTAACGCCACTACGCTTAACTCAGCTTATGCCATGGGCTTGGAAGAAGAGTTGGGTTCAGTTGCAAAAGGTAAAATTGCAAACCTTATTATCACCAAGCCGATTCCTTCTTATGAGTATTTGCCTTATGCTTATACCAGTCATTTGGTTGAACAGATAATGCTCAACGGAGAACTTATCAACCTTGATTAATTTCAATTATAACGAATTAAAACAATTTGTAAATTCAAAAATCATCAGATATGAGAAAACTTGTTGAATGTGTCCCCAATTTTAGTGAGGGGGTAGATGAAAATATTATCTCTCAAATTACCGGACAAATAGAAACGGTGAAAAATGTTCGTTTAATTGATGTAGATCCGGGCCGGGCCACTAACCGTACGGTCGTAACGTTTGTGGGAGAACCTGAAGACGTGATAGAGGCTGCATTCAGGGCGGTAAAAAAAGCACAGGAATTGATTGATATGCGTAACCATAAAGGTGCTCACCCTCGTTTTGGTGCCACAGATGTTTGTCCGCTGGTACCGGTTTCCAATATCACCATGGAAGAAACTGTGGAATATGCACACAAATTAGGTAAGCGCATCGGCGATGAGCTGGGAATTCCCGTTTTTGCCTATGAGTTTGCTGCTACTGAAGAAAAACGCCGCAGCCTTGCCAATTGCCGGAAAGGCGAATACGAGGCACTGAAAGAGCGTATTACTTCCGATGAATGGAAGCCTGATTTTGGACCGGCCAAGTGGAATGAAAGTATTGCCAAATCAGGTGTAACAGCTGTTGGAGCCAGAAACTTCCTCGTGGCCTATAATGTAAATCTTAATACCACATCGGTACGCAGAGCAAATTCAATAGCATTTGATGTGCGAGAGGCTGGCCGTGTAAAGCGCGAAGGCGATCCTGTATCCGGTAAAAAAATGCTGGATGAGCACGGTGAACCTGTAAGAATACCCGGGAAATTAAAAAAAGTGCGTGGTATTGGTTGGTTCATTGAGGAATATGGTATTGCCCAAATTTCGATGAACTTAACTGATATTTCAGTAACTTCTATTCACGAAGCCTTTGATGCGGTGTATGAAAGCGCTCACGAACGCGGTCTCCGGGTTACCGGATCGGAATTAGTAGGTGTGGTTCCTTTAAAAGCAATGATTGAAGCGGGTAAACACTACCTGCGCTTGCAAAACCGCTCTACAGGTATTCCTGATAGTGAAATTATTAAAATTGCGGTTAAATCGCTTGGGTTAGATGATCTCTATCCATTTGAAGCCGATAAGAAAATTATAGAATATATTCTAAAAGATGAAGACCCCAATGCATTGGTCAATAAAACACTGACTGGCTTTGCCAATGAAACCGCTTCTGAATCACCGGCTCCAGGAGGTGGCTCCATTGCTGCTTACATGGGCGCCCTTGGTTCGGCTCTGGCTACAATGGTTGCCAATCTTTCGTCGCATAAGCGCGGCTGGGACGATCGCTGTCCGGAATTCAGTGCATGGGCCGAAAAAGGTAAATATTACCAGGAAGCACTAATGAAAAAAGTTGATGAAGACACCAAGGCCTTTAATTGCATCATGGATGCTTTTAAAATGGCTAAAGGTACTGAGGAAGAGAAAAAAGAACGCAAAGAGGCCATTGACAATGCTACCAAATATGCCACAGAAGTACCTTTTGAGACCATGAAGCTTTGCTATGAATCTATGGAAGTGATGAAAGCTATGGCAGAAATTGGCAATCCAAATTCGGTAACCGATGCAGGTGTAGGCGCTTTGGCTGCCCGTTCCGGTGTGATAGGCGCTTTACTTAATGTTAAAATTAATGCCGCAGACCTGACCGACAAAGCTTTTGCCGAAAAGATTCTGAAAGACGGGGAGGAGATTAAGCAGAAAGCTATTGCAATGGAGCAGGAGATAATGAAAATTGTAGAAAGTAAGATTTAATATTTTGTGCTGTTTATAAAAACTCCGGATAAAAGGTTTTAGAAACGTAAACCGGAGTTCTCACCTTCCCAAAACGCTGGAAAAATGGTGGGGTGCTGACAGTATACTTAAACTAATTTTTAGTGAGGGTTTGGCTTTGAGCGAGGCCCTCACTGCTTATTTAGAACCTTTTCTGATTTTTATCAATGTAAGGCAAAAGCACCGGTAGTGCAAAAACTCAACTCAAGTATAACCCAATATTCGCAAGCAAAAAAATAAAAATTAAGGCATGTTTGCGGAATTTAGGCATAAAAAAACAAAGAAAAACATTGTTATAATTTCTCAATAATACAATCAATGTTATATTTGTGTGTTTTAAGTTTTTGTCTAATTAAAATAAACAAAGTCAAATGAAAAAGCTTTTCTTACTGCTTCTAATTTTTAGTTTCTCCATGAACCTATTGGCTCAAAAAACATTCGAAATTAGTTTAAGCACGCAGGTAATAGACATTCAAAACCCGGCTTTTTATATTGAGAAAGTCGTTGATAATCGTGCGCAAAAAGAACATATTGGAATTGTTAAAAAAGGATTTTTTAATACCAGAAGACCTGCCAATTTAGCGAACGGTTTCCAGAATTCACTCAAAGCGTTTTATCAGTCTGTCATACCTCGAGGTTCCTACCAGAGGCCTATAACAATAAAAATTAAACAGTTGCAAATAGAAGAAACAATTGAGCTGACAACCGAGTATGCAGTTGTTTCATTTGAAGCCGACTATTATTACAAAAACAAATTGCTGTTTTCTGACCAGCAGCAAGGGAAACTATCAGGTATTGATGTAACGGGTATGCATGCGAAAAATATTCGTTTGGCACTCCAGGAATCACTCAAAGATTTTGCTGAATCAGACTGGTTACAAAAGGTGAATAATGAATCAAAAATGGCTGAGTTAAACAAACCGAATGATGACTCTTCTCAGAATAGAAGCGATGATATTGTTGTAAATAATAAAGCGGATACGGCTGGTACATCTGACAATCAGGGAGCTAACAAAATCGTTTCAGAACATACCAGTCTTGAGGAGCAGGCGCAAGATAATGGTGAAACCCGGAATATATTAGCCTTTGGGTACCAAATTGGCGGATACGCGCTGGTAGGAGTAAATTATGAAATTCGTGTGCATGACTATTTTGGCGTGCACTTTGGAGGTGGTTTGGCCGGACTAACAGGTGGTGTAAAAATTCACACCAATCCCAGTCGCGACAGCTTCTTTTTCAATCTATCGGTTAAAGATGGCGGTTTTGGAGCCATTGAAACAGCTGGGGTAGAATTTGGAGGTCGCTGGGTTTTCAAAGATGGGGCTCGTTTTGGTCTCCACTATCAAATTGGGGTTGCCGGTATAATTTCCATTACAGACGAAATGGAAGAGGCTATGTACGGCGATAAAAGTGCACCCGATGCTTCATTGGTTATGGGAATTGGGTTTAGTTGGTAGAAATAGAATTGCTATAGTTTTAGCTATCCTTTTATCGATTTGGATACGGATTCGATATTTAAAACACCATGAATTGCGATCGCAATACATACAAAATTTCTGTTTTGTGCAAAGCATGACGCATAATACAAAATTTTCATTTATAACTTATTGGTTTTCAAAAGTGGTTTTTCAGGGCGTTGAAGTGGCTACGAGACAAGGAATTAAAAAAAGCGCAACCATCGGGCTGCGCTTTTGCTTTATAATCATTTCTATTTAGACCAATCCTGAGAATCCCATAAAGGCCATGGCAAGGATGCCTGCAGAAACCAGGGCAATTGGTGTACCGCGCATGCCTTTAGGTACATCGAGCAAGTCGAGATGCTCGCGGATACCGGCAAACAGGGTAATGGCAATACCAAAACCAATGGCCGAGCCAATCGCGTAAATGATTCCTTGAATCAGATTATAATCGTTTTGTATGGTCAAAAGCGCTACACCCATGATGGCACAGTTGGTTGTAATAAGTGGTAAAAATACGCCCAATGCCTGGTAGAGTGGGGGACTTACTTTTTTCAAAACAATTTCAACCATCTGCACAAAGGATGCAATAATCAGAATGAAAGAAATGGTTTGCAGGTAACCAATGCCGAATGGTTCGAGTACATAGACTTGTATCAAATAGGTTACAATAGTGGCCAGTACCATTACAAAAGTTACAGCTCCTGTCATACCCACAGCAGTAGATAATTTTTTGGATACCCCCATAAACGGGCAGATTCCCAGGAACTGCATCAATACAATATTGTTTACCAGTATGGCCGATATTACAATGGCAAAAATTTCCATAATTCAGCGTTTTAAGATTTTTTTAATCGGTTAATAATGGCAATCAGGTACCCGAGGGCAATAAAAGCTCCCGGTGCCAATACAAACAATAACATTGTGATGGGTGCACCATCTTCTGTAGTTGGAAATATTGGTATAGATACTCCAAACACTGAGCCTGCGCCAAGTAGTTCGCGTACAGCGCCTAATAGTGTAAGTGCAAAAGCAAATCCAAGTCCCATTCCCAAACCATCGACCATTGATGATGCAATGTTATTTTTTGAAGCAAATGCCTCTGCACGTCCCAATACCAGGCAGTTCACCACAATTAAGGGAATGAAAATACCCAGCGCTTCGTGTAAGCTTGGGAGAAAACCTGCCATACTGAGATCCACAATGGTCACAAACGATGCAATAATCACAATAAAAGAAGGAATACGTACCTTTTCAGGTATGAGGTTCTTTACCAATGACACTACCAGATTGGCCATTACTAATACAAATGTTGTGGCAAGTCCCATTCCCAGTCCGTTCACTGCGCTTGATGTTACAGCCAGCGTGGGACACAGTCCCAGCAGCATTACAAATACCGCATTGTCTTTGATGAACCCTTTGGTAAAATTCTGTCTTTGATTCATTTTTTCCCTCCTTTCATATATTGATCATAGGCGCGCTGTACGGCATCGCAAAATGCGCGTGAGCTAATAGTAGCAGCAGTAATGGCATCTACATCGCCGCCATCTTTTTTGACTTGTAGCGAAAAGTCGGACGGGTTTTTACCGTAAAACTGTTTTTTAAATGCATCTTCAGTCATTTTGGTTCCCAAACCGGGAGTCTCTTTGTGCTGCAATACTGAAATATTATTAATGGTTCCATCAGGCTTAAATCCAACCATGAGTTGAATCAAGCCACTGTAACCTTTCATTGTGTATGTTTTAACAGCAACGCCAACTAATTCACCATCTTTCTTAGCCGGATAAATCTCCAGGGGCATTTCTGCATTGTCTGTTTTTATGGTATACATCTCTGAATTGGGGTCATTATCGAACTCCGGCACAACTTGTTGTATGGCTTTCAGTTTTTTGTTAAGCTTTGCTTTGGCAATGGGCCCCTTTGTAATTTCATAAATGCCGCCAAGTGTAGCCGAAGCAATAAAGGTAACCGCAAAAAGCGTAACTACCATATTGATAAATGTTGATTCTTTTTTAGCCATTTTTAACCTCCTCTCCAAAACGTTTAGGTTTAGTATATCGGTCGATGATGGGCACCGTAGCGTTCATGATTAGTATGGCAAATGAAACGCCCTCCGGATAAGCACCCCAGTACCGAATAACCAGGGTAATAATGCCAATTCCTACTCCAAATATGACTTGTCCCTTTATGGTCATTGGTGAAGAAACCATATCGGTAGCCATATAAATGGCGCCAATAACAAGACCACCGGTAAGCAGGTGGAATGTTGGATCCGGATAAAGTTCCGGGTTGATGGCACGCATGATGGCAGCAAAAATGAATACGGTTGTAAAAATGGTTACCGGCGTTTGCCAGTTGATGATTTTACGTGCAACCAAATAAATACCGCCAATGAGCAGGGCCAACGCTGATATCTCACCAAGAGAACCCGACATGTTACCTACAAAATAGTCGAGTGCTGTAGGTAATTTATCCATGAGCTGCGACATTGGTTCGTCATTTTGCAAACCTTCTTTAAGCATGCCCAGCGGTGTTGCTCCGGTGTATCCATCGGCCAGATGAAAACGGTTATTTGGCCAGGTGGTCATTTCTACCGGCCATGATATGAGCATAAAAACGCGGCCTACAAGCGCAGGGTTGAAAATGTTTTTACCCAGGCCGCCAAACGACATTTTTCCGATACCAATGGCTACCAGGGAGCCTACAACCATCATCCAAATGGGTAGACCCGATGGTACGTTGAATGCCAGAAGCATACCGGTTATTATGGCGGAACCATCGAATGCCGAACGGGGCGATTCTTTAATGAGAAATTTTTGAATCAGCCATTCAAAAAACATGCTGGAAGCCACAGCAATAAGCGTAAGCTTCAGCGCATCCAGTCCAAAAAAGTAAACTGCAACCCCAAGTGCAGGTAAAAGGCTGATCACAACTCCGTACATAATACTTGGTACAGATTCGTGTCCCTTGACGTGGGGTGACGGTGATACGGTTAATAGTCTGTTCATTATTGTTTTCTTGATCTGATTATTTGACTTACATTAGATTTTCCCAGGCGGATATAATCCAGCAGTGGCCGATAAGACGGACAGGTAAAGGAGCATGATCCGCATTCGATGCAGTCCATCATGCGGTCTGCTTCTGACTCTTTCCACATTTCATGTGTTGTGTAGTTCATTAGCTGAAAGGGTTCAAGTCCCATCGGACATGCTGTTACACATTTGCCGCAGCGTATGCAGGCTTTGTAATCCACACGGTGGGCCTCGTTATCCTTAAATATCAATACACCACTGGTTCCTTTTGTTACCGGAGCACCCAGGTCGTTTAGAGCTTTTCCCATCATCGGACCACCACTAACTACCTTACCGGTGTCTTCGGGTAATCCACCTGCGGCTTCAATAAGATTTTCTACAGGTGTGCCTATTCTCACCCACAGGTTCGAAGGTTTTTTTACTGATTTCCCAGTAACTGTAACGATGCGTTCAATGAGTGGTTTGTTTTTCTGTACGGCCTCATACACAGCAAAGGCAGTACCTACATTTTGAACCACTGCACCAACTTCTATGGGTAATTTACCCGATGGAACCTCGCGATTCATTACAGCTTTAATAAGTTGTTTTTCACCACCTTGAGGGTATTTTACTTTTAGCGGTACAATATCGATACCCGGATAGTCTACAGAGATCTTTCGGAGTTCTTCTATGGCATCGGGTTTATTATTTTCTATGCCAATGGCAGCTTTCTGTACGCCTAATGCAGTCATCAAAATGCGAATTCCTATCATCATCTCGTGCTTTTTCTCCAGCATTAACCGATGGTCTGCTGTGAGATAAGGCTCACATTCTACTCCGTTAATGAGCAGCATTTCAGCTTTTTTGCCCTCAGGTACCATGAGTTTTACATGGGTTGGAAAAGTAGCTCCTCCCAATCCTACGATACCGGCAGCATTAATTTTATCAATGATTTCTTTCTGGCTGAGGTTAATATCATGCATAAGATCTGCTGACTGGTCAATTTGGTCTTCCCATTCGTCACCCTCAACTTTAATAATAACTGCCTGACGCCGATATCCACTGGCATCGTATACATTATCAATTTTTTGTACAACGCCCGAAACAGATGAGTGAATATTGGCCGATACAAAACCACCACTTTCGGCAATGACAGTGCCCACTTTGACCTCATCTTTGCGGTTTACCAAAACTTTGGCAGGGGCACCAATATGCTGTGCCACAGGAATGTTAACGGTACCGGGCAGAGGTAGTTTCTCTATGGCAGCCCCAGCTGAAAACTTGTTCTCTTCCGGGTGCACACCGCCTATTTTGAATGTCTTTAACATCAATACCTCCTGTATTAATTGTTTGAATTATTATTGTTTTCTGAATTATCTTTTTTTTCTGTACTTTCATCTTTTTTCCCCGAAGCTTCTGGCTTTTGCTCAGTTGCTGCTTTCTTTTCTGTGACTGCAGCTTTCTCTTTAGCCGGGTCAGCTTTTGGTTTGGGCTTGCGGGGAGGAAAGTTGTCTTCTAAAATAGCTCCTGTGGGACAAACAGGTGCACATTTACGACAAAGTTTGCATTTTTCGTAGTCGATGTAAGCCAGGTTGTTTTCCATGGTAATGGCATCAAACGGGCATTCTTTTACACATTTGCCACAACCGATGCAAGCCACGGAGCAGGCTTTTTTAGCTACACCTCCTTTATCCTGATTTATGCAACTCACATAAATACGTCTTTCTTTTTTACCCCGGTTGCGCAATTCAATAATATTGCGTGGGCAGGCATCGACACATGCGCCACAGGCTACACAGTTATCTTTGATTACAGGAAGCCCGGTTTCTTCATCCATATAAATGGCATCGAAATCGCAGGCAACTACGCAGTCGCCTTCACCAAGACAACCGTATGGGCAATCTGTTTCGCCTGTATACAAGTTATGCGCGATTACACATGAAGAGGCGCCTTCGTAATTGGTTACCCGTTTGCGGTGCTCGGGCGTACCGTTGCAGCGCACCACAGCTATTTGAGCTTCTTTTTCTTCCAGCTCTTTACCCAATACTTTGGCTACGGCATTCATGGTGTCGTTGCCACCTACCGGACAATTTAAATCCGAGATATCATCAGCTTTTACCAGTGCTTCGGCAAAATTTCTACAGCCGGGAAAGCCACATGCCCCGCAGTTGGCTGCGGGCAATATCTCTTCCACTTGATCGATTCTGGGATCTTCGTAAACCTTAAACTTTTTCGCAATAAAAAAGAGCACTACTGCTGCAACAGCTCCAAGTGCACTTAAGGTAATTACGGTGTAAATAATAATGTCACTCATCGAATTATGTATTTTTCAGGTAAAACGAAAATTGCTTTTGTATTTTATGGTTCATCATCTTAAGCAGGATGTAATATGGAATCAATGTTCCAATAGCTACCAGCCCGGCTACAGGTTCTGAATAATTGAGCACTGTTAGTGTAACTACCGTGCTCAGCACAATTAAAAAAGGTAAAATATAACCCAGAAACAAGGCTTTGAAACCTATACTCTCGGCTCCAGTAACAGTTACCAGGTCTCCTTCATTATATAATTTTCCAGATGTATGCACATCGATAAACTTCTCTTGTACATCAGATAAGTTGCACTTACCATTAAGTTGGCAAGAGGCACAGGCAGATTTGTTTATGATTTTTACAGTTGCTCCGGATGAAGATGATTTTACTATTACGCCTTCATGTTCTATCATCGCATACTCCAAATTGGTGAATCTTCACGCAAAAGTATATATGTTTTAAAAAATCTTCTGCTTTAAAGCATCCTTTTTAACCTTTAGGAGCCTAATTTATTTTGAGTTTAAATAAAATGTTAACTTGGCTTTTGTGGCGGATTTTGGTAGTGTTACTCGTAGAATATGCTTATAATAATAAAATTGCATAGCGTTTTTTGATTTTAGACACTCAGTTTTTCTATGCTAACTGATTTGCCGCCAGTTGATTTCTTTTGGGTGTCGCTGGTGCAGTTGTTTTGCAAGTGATTCATGTTCAGTTGCTTTGAGATCCGGATCTTTTTCCAGTATATTTTGTGCTGCGCGGCGGGCCAAAATAAGTATGGATTGATCTTGTGTGAGACTGGCTATTTTAAAATCATATGGATCTCCGCTTTGTTGCGTGCCATCAATATTACCGGGACCCCGCAACTTCATATCCTCTTCGGCTATTTGAAATCCATCGTTGGTTTGAGTCATAATTCCCAGGCGCTGACGGGTACTCTGACTAATTTTATAGGGACTGAGCAGTATACAGAATGATTGGGCTGCACCTCTTCCTACACGCCCACGCAGCTGATGCAATTGTGATAATCCGAACCTTTGAGCACTCTCGATAATCATAATGGAAGCATTTGGAACATTTACGCCAACTTCAATAACTGTGGTAGCTACCATTATTTGCGCCTCATTGCGTACGAATTGCTGCATTTTTTTTTCTTTCTCATCGGGCTTCATTTGTCCATGCACCATTACAGTTTTATATTTGGCTGGTGGAAACGCTTTTATAATTCGTTCATAACCTGCCTCAAGATTCTGGAAATCCAGCTTTTCAGATTCCTGTATCAGGGGAAATACCACATAGATTTGTCTTCCCTGGGCAATTTGCTGGCGCATAAACTTGTAAATGTTGGCTCGCTTGTCTTCGAAACGATGGTGTGTCTCTACCGGTTTCCTCCCGGGGGGCAATTCGTCAATGACCGACACATCAAGGTCTCCGTGTACCGTGAGTGCCAGCGTTCGTGGAATAGGTGTGGCAGTCATCACCAGTACATGAGGTGGTTGTTTGTCTTTGCGCCAAAGTCTGGCGCGCTGAGCGACCCCGAAACGGTGCTGTTCGTCGATGATTACCAAGCCCAGTTTATGAAATTTCACCTCATCCTCAATCAGTGCATGGGTGCCAATGAGCAAATCTATTTCACCATTCCGTAATTTTTCGTGAAGCTCCCTTCTTTGGCGGGTTTTGGTGGAACCGGTTAATAGTGCAATTTTGTAGTCTAAAGCACCCAGCATCTCTTGTAAACTTTTGTAGTGTTGCTGAGCTAATATTTCTGTAGGGGCCATCATAGCCGACTGATACCCGTTATCTGCAGCAATTAATGCTATCATAAGCGCCACAAGTGTTTTACCGCTACCTACATCACCCTGTAAAAGCCGATTCATTTGTAAACCGCTTTTCATATCCTGGCGCATCTCTTTTATAACTCTTTTTTGGGCATTGGTGAGTTCAAATGGCAGGTGATTTTTATAAAAAGTATTCAGGTAATGCCCAACTTTGGGAAATATGATACCTTTTATGGCATTATTGCGCTTTATTTTTGATTTAAGAATAAATAGTTGAATAAAAAACAGTTCATCAAACTTAAGTCTGAACCGGGCTTGATCAAGTGTTTTCATATTTTCTGGAAAGTGCACATGCTTTAAAGCCTCGTATAAATGCATCAGGTTGTATTGCCTGCGAAACTCTTCAGGGAAATGATCGTGGATCACAGGTTTGAGTTCTATTAGTAATTCGCGTGTGAGTTTTTGTATTACACGGGCATTAATCCTGAATTTTTTAATTTTTTCGGTCAGTGGATAAACCGGCGTAAATGGTGCGGCCGTTTTATTAAGGAACGATTTGAGTGTTTCAAATTCAGGATGGGTAAAATTTAAGCGGTTATTAAAAAGAGCAGGCTTGCCAAAGAGTACATATTCTACACCGGGTTTAATTTGTTCGCTGATGTAATTTAACCCTTTAAACCAAACACATTCTACGCTGCCCGTATTGTCGGTAAAACGGGCTGTAAGTCGCTTTTTATTTCCTGTACCCAGTACTTCACTTCGTGTAAAGCGACCTTTTACCTGCACCTGGGTTGGTGTTGCAGTGAGTTCACTTATCGTATAAAATTTACTCCGGTCTACATAGCGAAAAGGGTAATAGTGTAGCAAGTCCTCAAAAGTGGTTAGGTTGAGTTCTTCTTCGAATAATACAGCACGTTTTTCGCCAACTCCCTTTAAAAATTGCAAGGGCGTTGAAAGGTTCTTACCAGTCATAGGGAGGTGTTTCCTGCAAACCTACATAAAAATTTTTTCTTCGGGAAAAGTAAACCAGCTCATATGTGTTAAAGAGCGCTTATTAATCTTTTCTGTATTTTTTCTTAATTGTATCTTTCACAGCCTTTTTAGTTGCTATACCAGTATTTTTTTTCTGTTTTTTTATCAATTTATGTTGTTGTTCAATGGCCTCTGATATTTCTGTATGTAAATTTAGTAAATCAGTAGTTTTTTGATGTATGGCTGATTGCTGGTCAAAAATTTTGTCTGACTTCTGTGCAAGCACTTCTACTGATTTTCTTCTGATTTGATAGAGCATAATTAAAACAGCGATTAATAAAATCATGGCCAGCCCCAACAAAACATAAAGCTGCATGGAATTTTGCCGATATTGCTCATGTGTTGTTTTTAATTCTTTTTTTAAAGCAGATATTTGTTGAGATTGATTTTCAAAGGCTTCATTTTGATTTTGTTTGATTTGTAGTGTTTCGGAAACTAAAAGATCAATGCCCGAATCTGACTGATCGATTAGTTTTCTTGTGTTTTGGTCTAACCTGTTATATAAGCGGTTAAATCTATGCTGAAGAATAGTAATTTCTTGTTGTATTCGTTCAAGTTGCAGTTTTGTAAGACTGTCATTGTTCACAGGTTGGCTTACACCAGAATAATTAAACAGGAAGAGACTGGCTGTAAGGAGGGTTAATATGTATAACTTTTTATAATTCATAACAATAGAATATTTTTTTAACGAAGCAATGGGGTAAAGTTATTGAAAAATGAGAGATTTTTTTAATTAAAAGCAACTTCAAGTATAAAACTAAAAGAAATTAACGTAAAATTTGTATTTTAGAGTGCAATTTGATGAAACCTCCATGACAAGACTCTTAACGCATTTATGCTGAGCATGTCGAAGTACACGGTCATGATTATTTGGAAGAATGCAGTTAAAAGTCTGGTTGTTAGTTAAAAGGAGGTTCCCCCGCCTTCGGCGGGGCAGGCTGTATGACCATTGAAAATTAAAAGTAAACAGATGAAAAATCCAGAACATGCGTTTATTATTATTGTTTTTTTTCTTTTTGCTATTCACGTCTAACCTTAAAAGCCAGGTGTATCCTTTCCGGATTGATTCTGCTAACATAATTAAGCTCCAAAAGGAGGGCAAATCTTCAAACCGCATAAATTTAAAACCTCCGACCCAAACCGTATATAAAGGTATAAAATCAATTGTGCCCGGCAAAACAAGAGTAGAGTCCGGTGGAATACTGAGATCCACTCATCCACCTAAATCATACGCGTTTAAAACCGTTAAAGATTCTTTAGAAGTTGAAGGAAGTGAGATAAAGACCCCTGCAGTTTACCCAATCACCTACTTACAAGGTGATACCTTGAAAAAGCTCGGGAAAGGTCAGGTATTGAAAAAAAGAGCTTCTTTACATGAAATAGTTGAGGCAGGAAAAACTTTATACAGGGAGAATATTGTTGCAAACATTAAATATGTAGATATTGCCCAGGGCTTGTTCTCTTCCTATATAATGTCGTTAACACGAGATGATGATGGCATGGTTTGGATGGGTACGTATGGTGCAGGCTTAGTTGGGTATAACGGCAAATCTTTCGTCAGATATGGAATTGAGCATGGTTTGCCGGGAAAGAAGGTTATGAGCGTTTTATACGACCAGCAAGGCCGGCTCTGGATGGGGACCTACAGCAATGGCGTGGCTTGTTTCGACGGTAAGTATTTTTATTTTTTCAATCAGCAAACGGGCCTGCCCGGAAATAAAGCTATGTCTTTGCTCGAAGATAGGCATGGTAATATCTGGATGGGAACGAATAACGGTCTTGCAAAATTTGATGGCAAGACGCTAAGGGTATTTACGAGTGATAATGGATTGTTTTGCCGCCAGGTGTATGATTTAAATGAAGATTCAGAGGGCAATATTTGGATTGGCACATTTAACAGTGGAGCGATTCGCTGGAACGGGGAAGCATTTCAGCATATAACCGTGCAAAGTGGTTTACCCACCAATGCCATTTGGGCGGTTAATTATGATGTAAATAATGATATCTGGTTTGGTACTTATGGCGAAGGGGCAATAAGGTTTGATGGTGAATATTTTCACCAGTACACTCACCCTCAAGGCTTTCCGTCCTCAGAAATTTTATCGCTAAGCAGAGATGATCGTGGTAACCTTTGGATTGGTACTGATGGTAATGGTATTGTAAAGTATGATGGACATACTTTTCGAAATATTAGTTCTGAACACGGTCTCACAAACGATATGATATGGGATGTGCTGCAAGACCCTTCCGGAATATACTGGATTGCTTCTTATGGCGGTGGCTTAATGAAATATGATGGTGGGGCATTTAATTATATGTCTGAAATTCAGGGGTTACCAGGTAAAATCATGCTTTCGTTTTATAATGATAATAAGCGTAATTTATGGATGGGTAGTTGGGGCGATGGCTTAATTAAATTTGATGGAGCGCACTTTTATAACTGGAAAAAATCTCATGGATTAACGGATAATACAATCTGGGACATAGAACCTGATGCCTCGGGCAATTTGTGGTTGGCTACTGACGGTGGAGGTGTAAATATATTTGATGGCAACGATGTTTTGAACATTTCAACCCAGGAGGGACTTACACACGACGAGGTTACAGCTCTTCATTACGATTCTTCGCATACAATGTGGATAGGAACCTATGACGGTTTAACCAGCATTAAAGATAGACAACTTAAAACATACCAAACAAAACAAGGTTTACACCTTAAAGAAATCAGAGATATCACGCCCGACCGCTTTGGAAACTTTTGGTTAGCTTCCAGCGATAGCGGTATAGCAGTATTTACTGGCCATCGGTTCTATCATTTTAATTCGTCACATGGCTTAAGCAATAATGTTACTTATCGAGTTTATGAAGGTAACGAAGGCCACATGTGGATAACAAGCAACAACAAACTAAATGTGATCCATCGGGATTTCGTGAAAGCCCTTGATTTGCACAGCAGGAAGAATATGGAGTCCGAAAAAATAAAACAACTCTATAAATTATTCAAAGAAAATTTAACTATTGTCGATACAGATGATGGTATTGTTTCGAATTTGATTCAAAATATAGTTTTTCATCCCAATGGTGATATATGGTTAGGTACAGAAAATGGGGTCAGCAGGATGCGCAAGCTTAAAGAGGATGATACTTATACAAAAGGTGTTACGATATTTGACCAGGCGTATATGCTGGAAAATTATACCTACAATGAAGGTTTTATTGGGGGCGATGTGTTTTCCAATAATTCAGTTAGCTTAGATCAGAATCAGAATTTGTGGTGGGGGACAGGTAAAATGCTTGTCTCTTATAATCCTGAAATTCAGCGCCCTGATACCATAAATCCTTCTATTGATATTACCAGTGTACAATTGTTTTATGAGACCATAAATTGGTTAGATAAGAATTTAATTTCCGGATTTGATAAAACCTTGCAAAAGGAATTAAATGTAGGCAAAGGAGCCTCAATTAGTTATTCAAATGTGAGTGCATGGAATCATTTGCCTGAAAATTTGGAGCTAAGTCATGGGTTCAATCATCTCACATTTGTTTTTTCAGGACTCGCATGGAAGAATCCGGAAAAAATGCGATACCGTTTTATGCTGGATGGCTATGACAAGCATTGGAATCCCCTTACCAGACAGAATAAAGTGACTTACAGCAACCTGCCTCCGGGTGAATATATTTTTAAGGTAAGTGCTTTAAGTAATTCAGGCCTGTGGAGTAAGCAAGCTGATTTTTCATTTGTGATATTACCTCCATGGTGGAAAACACTCTGGTTTCGAATAGTTTTTATTCTGATGATATTGTTAATCGTTTTTGGTATCTACCAATGGCGCATTGCAAGGTTTAAGTACAGACAACGTGAACTGGAAAATACTGTTGCAGAGCGCACATTTGAAATATCCGAAAAAAATGAAGAATTGTTCCAGCAAAAAGAAGAAATCTTAGCCCAACGCAATGAAATAGGTTTTCAAAAAGATAAATTGGAGCTTATACATAAGGATTTGACAGAAAGTATTGAATATGCCAAATTCATACAATACAATATGTTTCCGGGGCAAGGTCAGCTTACGGAATACTTCCAGGACCATTTTTTACTGTTTTATCCACGTGACCGGGTTAGCGGAGATTTTTACTGGTGGATAAAGGTTGATAATCAAATGATAGTAGCTGTGGCAGATTGCACCGGACATGGAGTTCCTGGTGCATTAATGAGCATGCTTGGGATATCATTTCTTCGGGAAATTGTGCTCAAAGAAAAATTAAGGGATCCATCTGAGATACTAAATCATTTAAGAGATGAAATTATTACCACATTAGACCAGCGAATGGCGCCGGGCGAACAAAAAGATGGACTCGATATAGCATTGATTAACATAGATTTTTCGAAACAACAAATGTCTTTCTCAGGTGCCCGTAATCCTTTGTATTTGTTTCGCGAACATGAGCTGCTTGAATATAAGGCAGATAAAGCACCCATATCTGTTTATCCAAAAATGAAAGATTTTTCAAAGGAAACCATTCCTTTGAAAAAGGGTGACCAGATATACCTGTTTACAGACGGATATGCCGATCAGTTTGGTGGGCAAAAAGCCATAAAATTTAAACGTAGCAGGTTTAAAAAGTTATTGCTGGAAATTTCTGATTTACCCATGAATGAACAGTTGAAGAAACTTGAGCATAACTTTTATCAATGGAAAGGAGCGCATGAACAAATTGATGATATTACGGTCTTAGGCCTTAGGATTTAATTTTAATCTTTTAAATAATTCTTTCAATGAGCAAAGCAAAGTTTGGCACTGCACCGGTATTTTTTACCGCTATTAGTACCATTTTAGGCGCTATATTATTTTTAAGATTCGGATATGCTATAGGTACAGTAGGTTTTTGGGGTGTAATATTTATTATCTTAATAGGCCACCTCGTTACAATACCAACAGCACTTGCAATTTCTGAGATAGCTACCAACAAGCGTGTACAGGGTGGAGGTGAATATTTTATCATTAGTCGCTCATTTGGACTTAATATTGGAGCTACCATTGGATTGGCGCTATTTCTTAGCCAGGCCATCAGTGTGGCTTTTTATGTTATAGCTTTTACAGAGGCCTTTTCTCCGGTATTTGAATGGTTAAAAGTTAATCATGGTATTGATTTGCCCAGGCAGGTTATTTCAATACCCGCTATGCTGTTGCTGAGCTTTTTAATCTTAAAAAAAGGTGCAAACCTGGGCGTGAAAGCATTATATGTAGTTGTTGCAGTGCTGTTTGTGGCATTGGGGCTTGTTTTTGCAGGTTCGCCGCTTGAGGGCTCTACAAGTTTTTTGAGCGAAAATATGGGACTGCGAAATAGTTCAGATTTTTTTATAGTATTTGCCATTATTTTTCCGGCATTTACGGGTATGACTGCCGGTGTGGGCCTTTCGGGTGATCTGAAAAAACCGGGTAAAAGCATTCCGCTTGGAACCATTGCTGCAACGCTGAGCGGTATTGTCATTTACATGTTTCTGGCCTGGAAAATTGCCGGCTCAGCTCCTACAGATGCCCTTATAAACGACCAGCTTATTATGGCGCAAATAGCCCCTTACGGTTATATTATGATTCCGTTGGGATTGGCCGCCTCTACTATTTCATCGGCATTGGGCTCGATTATGGTGGCTCCACGCACCTTGCAGGCGCTCTCAGGTGACCATTCTCTACCGTGGAGCAAGGCCAATAGTGTGTTAGCTGCACTACGCAAAAAAGACGGAGAACCATTTAATGCCTCACTTATAACTTGTATTATAGCTTTGTTTTTTGTGGTGCTGGGTGATGTAAATATTGTGGCACAGATTATAACCATGTTTTTCATGGTGACTTATGGTTCCCTGTCATTGATTTCTTTTTTGAACCATTTTGGATCTGCCCCTTCCTACAGGCCATCGTTTAAAAGCCGTTGGTATGTTTCGCTCATTGGATTTATTATGGCAGTATGGCTTATGTTTAAGATTGATGCTTTGTATGCCCTGGCTGCTGTAATTGCCATTGGCGTTTTGTATATATATATCAATAATGTACACAAGCACAGACGTGGTATGGAAGATATATTTAAAGGTGCTTTTTTCCAGCTTAACCGTCGACTACAAGTTTACATGCAAAAAACCTATAAATCTGCAAAGAAAGCTGAATGGCGTCCCTCAGCTATTTGTATCAGCAGTGATTCTTTTAATCGGCAAAAAGCTTTGGAATTTATGAACTGGATTGCCTGGAAATATGGTTTCGGGACTTACATACATATGAAAAATGGTTATTTTTCAACCAAATTGGCGCAGGAAGCCCAACAGGAACTCGAAAAACTGGTAGAGATAATCGACCAGAAAGAAAGCGCAGTGTATGTAGATACCATGATTTCACCGTCGTATACTTCTGCTGTGGCGCAGGCTATTCAGCTGCCGGGTGTTTCGGGCATGGAAAATAATATGGTGGTATTTGAATCGTTGCGTACCGACAAAGAAAATATGCAGGCCATTGTAGAGAATATGCCGCTTGCTAAAGCCGGAGATTTCGATATTTGCTTTTATTGCTCGACTTTGAAGCCGGTGAATTTTAAAAATGGTATTCACGTTTGGATAAGGTCCACAGATGTTGATAATGCCAATGAAATGATTTTATTGAGCTATATTATTTCTGCCCATCCAGCATGGGATAAAGCTGGAATTAGTATTTTTAACGTTGCTCAGCATGGGCATAAAGAGGAAGCCAGAGAACAACTATTAAAAATTGTAGAAGCAGGAAGGTTGCCTATTTCTGCAAAGAATATAGAAAGCATTGAAATTGGTGAAGAAGAAACTCAACGTTCTGTTATTGAGGCAAAATCAGCCGATGCCGGCCTGGTAATCATCGGTTTCCTTGAAGAGCAGGTTAAACACGATGGTAAAGAAATATTTATGGGATATGAGCAGATGGGCGATATTTTATTTGTTAATTCGCGTAACGAAAAAACTATTGTTGAATAAATAAAGAAAACCTTATGCCTACCGTTTGGATAACCGATAAAAAAGAACAGGAAGAAATAATTCAAAAATGCGATAGCTGTGCCATGTCCATGGTTGATGAGCATGGCGACCCTTACGTGGTGATGATGAATTATGGTTATGAGAACGGCGTAATATATTTTCATGGCGATCCCAGGGGGAAGAAGATGGATATTTTACGCAAAAATCCGAAAGTTTGCATTACCATGAGCACCGGTCACAGCATATATTATCAAAACCAAGAAGTAGCCTGCTCTTATGGAATGAACTATAAAAGTATAGTTGCCCACGGAAAAATAGAATTTGTGGACGACTACGACGAGAAAGTGAAAGCACTTAATCTGGTTATGGCACAATATGTTGAGGGTGAGTTTGATTACAATTCTCCTGCCGTTAAGCAAGTAGCGGTTTTTAAAGTAAAGTTGAACAACCTGAAAGCAAAAAATTTTGGACGGTTTGTAAGATAAACAACAAAACGTGCATAATATTTGTTTGACACATTAGCTTTAACATTTTAAGCCCATTTGCATAACTAATCAATGAAAATATGAGATTAAGGAACATCATTCCAGTAATGTTGGTGATTGTACTGGCTTTTGGCGCATGCCAAACACAGGAATCACCAAAAAATCAAGGGAAAGCCAAATATGTATTTTATTTTATAGGTGATGGAGCATCTTTGCCCCAGTTAAGCCTGACAGAAGCTTTTTTAGCTCAAAAATCAGGTGAAAAGGGGATGATGCAATTAAACCAAAGCCAGCTTGACGCACACGGATG
Organism: Salinivirga sp.; assembly: GCF_055145285.1. Taxonomy (NCBI): domain Bacteria; kingdom Pseudomonadati; phylum Bacteroidota; class Bacteroidia; order Bacteroidales; family Salinivirgaceae; genus Salinivirga; species Salinivirga sp. The sequence goes on from NZ_JBSRDC010000011.1 coordinate 22,035, forward strand.
GTTTTATGCGCATGCCGGCAACCGTTTTATTACAGGATCGGCAGCTGCCGGTACAGCTTTGTCTACGGGCCATAAAACAAGTATAAATACTATTGGCAAATCTGCAGATCACAGCCAAAATTATCAATCAGTAGCTTATAAAGCCAAAGAAGCAGGCCTGAAAGTTGGAATTATTTCTACAGTGTCCATTAATCATGCAACACCTGCTGCCTTTTATGCCCAGGTCGATGATCGGGGGCAATATTATAAAATTGGGCAACAAATGTTTTCCACTAAATTTGATTTGTTTGCCGGGGGCGGTATAAAAGACGCTAATGGCGAGAATGAAGATAAACCAAACCTATATGAAAGGAAAGACGGGCTTAAAGTATTACGCAACAACAAAACCTTTCTGACCAGCACTAATGCCGACTTACCGCTTTATTTTTCACATGAACGGCTGCAAAGTGGAGCAACTATGCCTTTTGCCATTGATATGAATGATGATGATTTAACACTGAGCCAAATCACCCAAAAAAGTATTGAACTGCTCGCTAATCCAGATGGTTTCTTTATAATGATCGAAGGAGGAAAGATTGACTGGGCCTGTCATGCTAATGATGCTGCTGCGACCATTGCTGGTATGGTAGATTTCGATAATGCTATTGGCGAGGCTCTTAAGTTCGCTGAAAAACATCCGGACGAAACGCTTATTGTTGTGTTGGGCGATCATGAAACAGGTGGTTTAACGTTGGGCAACGATGACATGGACTATGAAACCAATTTTAAAATTTTACAGCACCAGATAAAATCCCACGAACAACTTGAGAATGAAATAGAACAGTTGATAGATAAAGGTGCTGAATTCAAGGAGGCTTTAGCATTTATTGATGAAAACCTTGGTTTAGGCACCAAAATAAAGTTGACTGAAGAAGAGAAACAAATCCTACGTAAAAGTTGGGAAACCACAACCAACGTAAAAGGACAAAACGTTGAGCTCCTTTACAGTTCTGTTCACGAATTTTTATACACAGCTCTCAAAATGCTCAATAGAAAAGCAGGAGTAGGGTGGACATCCACCTCCCACACCGGTTTGCCCGTCGTTGTGCATGCCCATGGAGTCGGTTCAAATCATTTTGAGGGTATTTTAGATAATACTGATATTCCCAAAATAATAGAGAAAACAATTTTGAAAAATTGATAAACCGAGCCATGATTTGCCGGTTGGCGGAACACTCACCGCCTGTTCCACAAAAGCGGAAACCATGATTATTTGGAAGAATGCAGTTAAAAGGAGGTTCTCCAGCCTTCTGCGGGGCAGGCTATCCCGCCTGCTGCGGGACAAGTTCTGACAAATAAAATCAAAATTATAAACAGATGATATAAGCTATAAAAGCTTAACAATTAGGTGCATGGATTATTCTGGTGCACCTTTTTTTATTTGCATCGATCGTAAAAGCATCATTGCTTATTACAAGTTTGATTATTAGGTGGTTACAAGAAACAATAGAGTGTGATTTTAACCCCGATTTAACCCAACTTGAAAATTTTGGTCTAAAAATCAGGAAAGTAGAAAAAATATTGGATTTCTTAAACACACATAACCAAGCAATTATAAAGAGCACATTTTTCGACCATATTCTTAATCAGCTGAA
>NZ_JBSRDC010000012.1:0-7585 GCF_055145285.1 Salinivirga sp.
GAATTGTCAGTACAAAGTGCCAGGGAGCAACATTCCATTAAATTCCCGTGAGCTTGCCTGTATCCCGATACGCTGCGCTATCGCGGATTCGTTCAACTTACAAATTTCAGTTCACTGCGTTCCTGAAATTTGAGTTTCACGAATATACATGTACACTCGATTGAGCTGCGGGTAAATAATTTATACCAAACCAGGCAATTAAAAGTACTATAAAAGCAAAAGCCAACCACTGCAAATGCCGGGTAGTATTTTGGGGTTGGTGATATCGCAGGTGCATGTAAAGCATGTAAACAGCCCAGGAAATAAAGGCCCATGTCTCTTTTGGATCCCATGTCCAATAATGCCCCCATGCTTCTTTGGCCCATAAAGCGCCAAAAACCAACCCCAAGGTAAGAAAGCCAAAACCAATATAGACAATATTATCGCCAAATTGCAACAGATTTTTTACAGGTTTATTTAAATAACGATTCAATAAACCTTTAAAGCCAATTAGTGAAGAAACACCCAAAAAGGCATATGCTACCATATACACAATAACATGAGGCACAAACCACACGCTCTGCAATGCCGGCATGAGGGTTTTGCTGTGTGCTTCAGGTCTCAACCAGTTGAGCATAATGAATACCAAAGCTAAAAATATACTGTAAGATAAAAACCATGGATAATTCCACCGTTTGTAGACTATAAACCCAATAATGAATAAGAAAAATGAGTACCACAACCTTGTCTCTCCTAAAGTCCGCATAGGAGGTCTTTCCAGGTTAATCCAGAGCAAGACAATAAATATAAGTAAACTAAGAAAACCTATAATGGAAAACGTTTCTACAATCCTCCTGATAAGCTTTTTCTTTATTGCAAAAGAAAAAATTAACGCTACTATCCAAAACCCGGCACTCAGTAAGGCGAAAATTTCAAAATAATACCACATAACAATTAATTTTTCGTTGTTTTACCCTGAAAAATCAACCATATGGCTCCCAGTATCAGCATGAACAAGCCTGTATAAACCAATGGTAGCCAAGGGTCACGTACAAGTTCCAGAATACTTAACTCCGACCATCGGCCAAAGCGTTGATCATAATCGGTTTGGTATATTTTCCATCCTTCTATTTTCAGTGGTTTATTGACTTCTATTATTGCCTCAGTACGTTGTCCATCTTTTGTAAACAAATCAACTTCTGAAGCATATCTTTTGGGTTCTGGTTGAAGCATAGCCAGCGCCGTTGAATCATTAAGCGTAAGCAGTTTGGTGGTGTACATGAAATTTCCCGGGGAAATCCAGCCGTATCTTTTTCCATTAACACTCACCATAGCAGCCTGTACTGCACCGGTATCTTTTGAAGGTTGGAATTTATTTTCCTCAATTCTGATGGCATTGGAGATATAGGTTAGCGTCCTAATATTAAAACCGCCCATTTTGATGCTATCATCTATTGGTAAATCGGCAATTAGAGGTTTCCCGTTCTTTTTATAAATTTCACGTCCTTCTTTTGAAATAAGTGCAATTTTAGATGGATAATTTTCCAGTACAAAGTCATGTAATTTGAAAGCAAAGGGTAATTCAACTCTGTTACGTTCATCATCATAAGCGTACCAGGTAGTTTTTCCTTCCTGAAGGTACATATTAAGCTTTGCTAAATCGCCGGCACCAATCCCTGCTGCAGCTATAGCTATCCATAACCCGAAATGATTCAATAAGTAGCCAGTATTTTTCTTTTTTAACGGCCATATTCTTTTTAATGCCGATAAGCCCAACACAATCAGAAGCCAGACATATGCCAAAAGATAAGCCCAGCTATTGAGCAAATTGGTTAAGCCGGGCCCCTCGGAAGGTTGCTGAGGGATAAGACCCATCAAAACAGAAAGCAATGTAAACAGCCCCAGTGCACTGACGGCTGCAGGCACTGATGATAACCATCGAATCAGCCTGTTGGACTTCCGATTCAGATGCAAAATAACTAACACACTTATTAGTAATGTAGCCAGTGAAATGTTGTATGGAAAAGCAGGCTTTGGTATTGGCGTTTGAGTAAAAAAATCCAGCGCCAACCCGGTGAGTAGAAATCCAATGGCTAAAATAACGCCTTCAGTATATCCCCAGGGCTGACGCCAGATTCTTCGAAATTCATTATGCATTAACTACTTACAATTAAATATAAATTTATGGTGTATTCAATTTTTTAACCCCATATTGTGCTTCCCGTTTTTCAGCTTTCTCGAGCCATTGTGGAACAACTCTTTCCAGGAACTTTTCTTTTTCACTGTTCAATTTTTCCATATCGAGTCCGATATATTCCTGTGCTTTAGCTTTGGTAGATATATCGGGATATTCAACGGGTTTGTTGTGTCCCAGATCAGCCAAAATACGGGCCAGTTTCAACCGTGCATCCTGGGCTGCTGAGAGTCCCTTAGCAAGTACGCGGCCAGACTCTATTGGCGCATGGAAGGGTGCTCCATGACTGGCTGCAATATAATCCCAGCGCCATTGGGCGTGACGAATATCCATCAGTGCATCCTGCATTTGTGACTCAGTAGCACCAAGGTCCCATGCTTTTTTGGCTTCCACATGCGCACTAACAATAAGTTTTTCCAGTTTGTCGCGTGTTTCAATTATTTTATCCTGTCGTTCATACACGCTGGCAACCAAATCTTCGGTTTCTTCGCGGTGACAAACCTGACAGGTTTTGGATACGTTTGCCAGCGGGCTCACAACGTGATGACTTGAAAATTTCTGTCCTCCTTCACTCGTGTAGGGCATATGGCAATCGGCACAGGCTACACCACGCTGGGCATGAATACCCATTTGAAAAATTTCATAATCAGGGTGCTGGGCTTTTAACATAGGAGCTTTACTGAGCTTATGCGTCCAATCTGAGAACTCCATTTTGTCATAATACGCCTCCATTGCCTCAACTGTTTGTCCATCGTCCCATGGTAATGTTAAATAAGGCGAACCTTTAACTTTCTGCTTATTAAAATAATACTCAACGTGGCATTGAGCACACACCAGCTTGCGCATACCCTGGTGGTCGACCTCTTCTATATTCATGTCGCGGCGATTAAAAGCCTCGATAAGGGCGGGTCGTGAAATACGTAAATTCATAGTTTCGGCATCATGACAATCGGCACAACCAATGGGATTAACAATTTGGTGACCTCGCTCTTCCCACGTACCACTGTAAAATTTTGCTACACCTTTTGTAAAATCACCTTCTTCTTCAATAAGGTTATTCATAACGCGCGGCACATCAGGGCTTTTACAAGTCCAGCAAGTATTGGGCATCGGACTTTCTTTTCCGTCTACCGGAGCCCCGGTACGAAGTATCTTGCGAATATCTTCTACAGCATGCATATGACCACGTCCCTGATTATACTCCTTGGAAAAACCGTAACCGGCCCAAAGTACAACTAAACGAGGATCTTCTGCGAGCATATCGACCCATGCAGAACCATTGTATTTGCTTTTGAAGCTGGTATCGGCTGTTTTCAAAAAGCTTTGATACTCACGTGGAAAATTCTCACCCCACACTTCGTTACGTGGTTCAAACTGGCCATATTCAACTTTTGGCTGATAAGCAAATACGGCTTCGGCTCGTCTTTCCATTACAGAGGATGCAAGCAGTCCGAGTAAAAAAACAATAACCATGCTGCCCAGAAACAGCAACCACCCTAACCAGGGTTTTTGTTTTACTTTGTCGCTTAATGATGTCATATTTACAATATTTTAGTTATCAGAAATTAATGATTTTAGCCACTCGGGAACAGGACTCGGCGGAACAGGTACTCTGGCATTCGGAGCACTTGAAATACTGGTTACCGTACCATGCGGCACAGTTTGATGACAATCCCAGCATTTGCGATCCTTTCTGTATTTATGATACTCATTGGTATAGACCAACAGTTTATGATCTGTCACCAATTCGGCGTGGCACCGAATACAGTTTTCCTGTACAGCATTGGCCCCTGCTTCTTTAATTTTAATGACCTGGGGTTCGGCCCGCATAGTAAAAATGGTAGCATGCCTCAAGCCATCCTGGGCTTTAAAATAATATTTTCGGAACACATTATCATGCGGAACATGACAACTGTTGCAGTTCGTATATTCCCTGTGTGCACTATGCTCCCACGAAGCAAACTCGGGGGCCATAATATGACAATTTACACAAGTTTCCGGTTTATCAGACAAGTAAGATTGTGCTTTTGAGATGTATACGGCGTAAAAAAAGAGACCTGCAAATATTCCACCCAGCAAAACAACCGGAAGGCGCCACTGTTCAGGAGGTAATATCTTTCTAATCAGATTCTTCATTAATGCTTATTTTATTTTTTGAAATAAGGGTCGTGAAAAAAAAATACTGACCCCGAAAATACAGGGCCAGCACTAAATTTGTAATTATTCAAATTTTATTACTTCCACCGGGCATTCATCAGCTGCTTCTTTAATGCAATCTTCATTGGCATTAAAATCTGCGCCATCAATAACCTCAGCTTCGTCTTCTACTTTGAATACATCAGGACATACATCTTCGCATAAACCACATGATGTGCATCCGTCTTCAATCCATACTTTATTAATTGCCATAATAAACCTCCTTTTTAATGTTGCTAAAAGTTACGAAATATATTGCCATTTTCAAACTTATTTCGGGCTTGGTGTTTTGGCTACCAGTACCCGAGCTTCGATGTTCCCGTTGTTTTTCAGGGCATGTGTAATGTTTGCAGGACTGTGTATAACAGCCTCATTACCGGCGGTTTCGGTCTCATCTCCAATTTTGAATTCTATTTCGCCTTCCATCACTACAAAAAATACATCGACCGGCGTTTTATGAGGTTTTACAATATCACCCGGTTCCAGTTTAATATGCATTATCTGTGCATTGGAATGATGATACACTTCCCGAACGTCTAACCCGTGTGGATTCTGTTTCTTTTCTTTATCGCTCCAATAATTTATTTCCATAATTTCTGATTTTTAAGCCAAAAATAAAGCCTCTGACACCAAAAAAATGTTACATATGTTACATTAAAAGATAAATACATCTTATTTACATCAAGTTTAAATTGTATGAATGGACATAAAACCTTAAATTGCGCTTAGAATATGGGACTGGAATGAAATACATTTAAACAGTAAACAAATGAAAATTCAAATAATAATTTACAGCATATTAGCACTAAGTTTTCTAACATGCAATACGAAAACTGAAAAAATAAAAGAACAGCCTAACAAGATAGAATCAAAAGAGCAGGTAACTAAAGAATCGAACGATACCATTTATATTTCCACATCGATGCAGGGACAGCCAAACCGCATGAATATTTTACAACAAAAGGTGATGTTTCGCGCCAAGAAAAAGCTTGCAGACTCTATTACCATGCTTCAGCAGCTATATGGAGACAGCGCAAACTACAATCCGGATAATTATGAAATTACATTACACGATATTCATGTCGTAAACGAAGGTTTTCGCTATCCGAAAAAAAATGACCAATCAACCATTGAAGCCTATATCACCATTGCAATGAAATACAAAGCCCCCATTCCAAAACTCCCCCATAAGGCATGTGAAAGGTAAATTAGCCTTATTCCATTTTTAAAATTATTGTCACACTTGTTACATTAAAAGAGGTAAGTATCTTATTTCTTTGTAGTCAAAATAATGAAATTTGACAACAATGGCTAAAGGTAAAACATATAAGAAACTCCATAAATGGCCCGGACTTCTCATTGCTTTTATCCTGCTCTATTTTTCGGTTACCGGAATACTAATGAACCATAGAGAGGTGATTTCGGGAGTTGATGTCAGTAGAGAATATTTACCTGAAAGCTATCAATATAATAAGTGGAATCTGGCTGCGGTAAAAGGCAATTGCAATATTGGAAACGATAGTGTTTTACTATACGGAAATATTGGTGTTTGGCTTACAGATTCTTTATTCGAAGACTACGATTCATTTAATCAGGGTCTACCGAACGGAACAGACAACCAAAAAATTTTTGATGTACACAAATCAGCTAAGGGAAACCTTTACGCCGCCACGCTTATGGGTTTTTATGCCTATAATGATGAGCGTTCGCGATGGCAAAAAATTAAACTGGATGTATCGATAAACCGTTTTGTTGGCATCGAAAGCATTAATGACACGTTGTACGTAATGAACCGTTCATTTGTTTTTAAAGGCCTCGACGAAGGCGTTCATTCAAAATTACAGAAAATAGCATTAAAAGCGCCGGCCAATTATAAGCAAAAGGTCAGTTTATTTGAAACTATTTGGCAAATTCATTCCGGTGAAATATTGGGACTGCCAGGTAAACTATTTACAGATATCATGGGATTTATCACCATATTCATTTCCCTTACAGGTATCATTTTTTTCTTTTTCCCGAACTGGATAAAACGCCGCAGGAAGCAGAATAAACAGGTCAGAACAATGGCGAAAATAAATAAGTGGTCGCTCAGGTGGCATAACAAAACGGGCAGGTGGTTATTTGTATTTCTTGCTGTTTTGTTTTTTACCGGTACCTTTTTAAGGCCGCCACTGCTAATACCCATTGCCAACATAGAAGTGAATCCCATCCCCTATTCTCATCTCGAACAACCCAATCCATGGTACGATAAGCTAAGGGATATTCAATATGATGCGCCCGAAAAACGATTTTTACTTGCTACCTCTGAAGGAATTTACCAAATGGATACCCATTTTTCTAGGCCGGAAAAACTCCCTGTGCAGCCACCGGTGAGTGTGATGGGAATCACCGTGTTTGAGCCCTTTAAAAAAGGAGCTTACCTCATAGGTTCATTCAGTGGCCTGTTTTTATGGCATCCTGAACACAAAGAAATACTCGACTATACCAAAGGCAAGCTTTACCAGCAACCATCGGGAGGCAGACCCGTAGGCGACAATGCAGTAACAGGTCTCATTACCGATAAAAACGGCAAGCAATACATGGTAGATTATAACCGGGGTGCAATGGCCTTATGGCATAATGAGAAATTTCCGGAAATGCCGGCACAAATAATCCATGATGCACAAATGTCGTTATGGAACCTATCCCTTGAAATACATACAGGCCGTTTTTTCAGCTTTCTGCTCGGTGATTTTTATATTCTTCTTGTTCCTCTTAGCGGATTAATTGCTGTAATAGTAGTATTAAGCGGTTATTTCCTATGGCGCAAAAGATTTAAAACCAAACAAAAATAGTTTTTCTTATAACTAACGGACAAAAAAAATCTACTATTAGTGATAGATGAAACAGCAATGCAAGAAATCTTCATTTAAAATAAATCACAAGGGATTTTCAGAGAGCCGAAATAATTATTAGTTTTGCAGACCTAAAAAAACAGGGTTTAGCCTCGCCGGTAGCGGGCTGCTTCGTTCGGGACCATAAGAATCCAAAATGAAGAAAACCAACCTGATAATAAAAATTGATAGCGGGGTGTAGCGCAGCCCGGTAGCGCGCTTCGTTCGGGACGAAGAGGTCGTCGGTTCGAATCCGGCCACCCCGACACCGAAAAGGTTGTTGCATAAGTGCAGCAACCTTTTTACTTTTATAAAATGAGTTACTGGGTGTATATTCTCCAAA
>NZ_JBSRDC010000013.1:0-11158 GCF_055145285.1 Salinivirga sp.
TTCAGCTGATTAAGAATATGGTCGAAAAATGTGCTCTTTATAATTGCTTGGTTATGTGTGTTTAAGAAATCCAATATTTTTTCTACTTTCCTGATTTTTAGACCAAAATTTTCAAGTTGGGTTAAAACATTATGGTTTCACAAGCCCCTATCACCAACTGCTTGTCTATCCTGTCATTTGTGAATGTCGGATTAACTAAAGTGGAATTGCAGATAGAACAGATAGCGGAAATGGCTTATTTCTGTATATAAATGTTCAGACAGTGATTGATTTAATAAATACCAGTCTGCTTTAATATAAAAGAATTAGCTTAATAAATTACTTCGTAAATGTCGTACTTCCCAAATCCGCCAGCTCTGTCTGAACTTAGGTAAGCTTTGTTAATTGCATTATAGAGTTTGAACGCAATATCATTACCATCAGAATTAATTGGTTGCGATAATAACTCTGCAGGCCCCCATTCATTATTTTCCTGAAGTCGACTTTTATATACATCGTATTTTCCCACGCCTCCGGGTTTATCTGATGAAAAGTATAAAGTATATCCATCAGGACTTAAAAATGGATAGTGTTCATTATTAGTTGTATTAACATTCGAATTTAGCTTAACCGGCTCTTTCCATTCACCATCGGTACTTTTTACTGTTTGATAAAGGTCATATTGCCTGGTTTTGCGATCCTGAAGCACGATAATCATTCTATCTCCTTTTCCGGAAAGCGCTGCATAAGCATTGTTTTTTGTCCGGTTAATTTTACGGGATAGTTTTTGGGGTTCTCCCCAGTTTCTGCCTTTTTTTGTTATTGTCCAGATGTTATTTTCATAAACTACAGCAGCCATATTATAATCCATTGTCATTGAAGTAATTTGCTGGTGCCAGTTTGGATCGAGTACCAGGTCTTTATCATAGGAAACTTCAAGTAAATGCGTGGGTTTTTGGTATTGATTGTTTTCAAAAACAGTCTGGTAAGGTTTTCTAATGTATTCATTAAATATGTAATCGAAGTTCCGGGCCGATGTAAAAATAATTTTATCGTCATAAATAATGGGCGATAAATCATCATTCTCAGAGTTAACAACCGGACCCAGGTTAATGATTGTAGTACCTTTTATGTTATCCTGTTTCCTTTTGTTTTGAATTTCTGCCAATCGCCTTTTTTCTTTACGACAGGCTTCAATGTAGCGTTTTACACTCACCCTGATTACTCCTTCTTTGGGCGGAATGGCACTATACTGGTTAAAAGCCTCAATGGCTTTATCGTATTGTAAATTATGCTGATAGGCCTGTCCAAGGTAATTGAACAAATCGGCCACTGTATCTTTCATTACTTCACGTGCCGATTCAAAATAGGGAATACTGGCGCTCTGGTTGTTGAGTTCATGAAAATACAACATGGCCAATTCATAATTAAAAACAAAATCTTTGGGTTTGGCTTTCACCAGTTTTTTATAAATATCGCGGGCCTCTTCGAAATGACCTGTAGCGTAATTATTTCTTGCTTTATTGTATAGTTTGTCCAAATCCTGTGTCTGGCCATAAAGCAAAATGTTTGTAAAAAGTATGGTGGTAATAATGAGTATGCTTTTCATGGTTATCTGATCAATGAGATTCAACTCGCTATAATAGATTCACGTAATATTTTTATAAAAAATAAAAGTAACCAATTTTCATACACAATGCTAATTTTTTTTGCAACAACTCCTAAAGATTATACCACATTCTTATTAAAAAGATAAGCAGTATCGGGGGATACAAAGTCTAAGAACCAAAAATAAAAAAAGTGCAAAAGTTATTGAACATTTGCACCTTAAAGTAATTAATTTAATTGTTTTTATTGATCTATTTCTTCCAACTTGTGCATCCCTTTCACATGCATGGTTTTTGATAATTTAGCAATTTCTGACAAGTTGATGTCTCCTGAAATCTGGATTACACTGGCATCTTCTTCTGCAACAAGGGTTAGCTCGCTGATTTTATTACCGGCTTTTTTAAGGTAAAAAACAACCCGGTCGTTTTTTTCTTCCACGCGCATAAATTCTGTGTAGGCAGAGTTACTGAAAAAAGACCAAAGATCTTTCATCAACTCCCCCTTTATTGATAAATCATTACAGGCTTCAGCACTGAATATTTTTATTCCTGTTATTCCTTTTGCAACATTGGCTTCTTCTTTATTGTCGGCATATTCCGATGCCAACTGGAAAAGAGCGCTATTAAATGTTACTACCGTATAATTACCTTCACCAATATGTTGGTCATAAATGGCTTTTACATTTTGTGCTTCTGCATTTAAAAAGGCTGTAAAAAGCAGAAATGTAATTAATAAGTTTTTCATAATTAATGTTTTAAGGATTCATAATTAATCTTTGAATGGAATACGCTTTACAGGTTCAAGTTTTTGTAATTCTGCTATAGGTTTTTCAATTGGTTCAATATACCGGGCCGATTTTATTATCTCTTCAATGGGCGACAATCTATTGATATTACGATTCAATTGATACGATACTTGATAAAGCGCTAATGTTGCCTGTTGGTATTGCTGTTTGAGTTGTTTATCTGTATGTTGCATGGTTTTTATTACCGCTAATGAAATCAATAAGGCTAAGACCGCGGCACTTGCAGCATATAACCAACTATTTCTCTTAAGGCTTTTATGTTTTGAAATTGCTCTTTCCCATAGTGATTCAAACTTTTGATCAGTTAAAGTGTATTGCTGCTTGTGTTTAATGTTTTGTTTAAGTGCATGGTTAAAGTCCTTATTGCCAGCGCTATTTTTGTGTTTTTTATATAAGTCAGAATGGTTCATTTTATTTCTGTTTTAATAACATTAACTCTATTTTCCAGGAGGCTTAATATTTCAAACTGCTTACGCAAATGTTTTTTTGTTCGACTAAGTATGGTTCTGATATTCGGCACATTAGTGTTTGTAACACTGGATATCTCTTTGAAAGGTAAGCCCTCCACTTCTCTTAAGTGAAAAACTGTTCGGTTTATTTCGGGCAATTGCCTTAGAAAACGATCGATCCACTCCAGCTGGTCCCATAGTTCTGTTGGGTTAAATGCTTCACTTTTAACTGTTTCATCAATACCTGCTTGTTCATATTTTCGGTTATGTTTTTTGATCATATCAAGACACCGGTTTCTGGTCGATTGTATTAAATAACCCCTGATATCTGAAGTAATGTGTATATTATTTTTCTGATCCCAGCATTTTACAAATACATCCTGTAGCACATCTTCTGCATCGGCTTCGTTTTCGAGTATACTCAATGCCAATCGGTACATGATATCTTTGCTATCATAAATGGATTGCTTCAACTCCTTTTCTTTAATCATGCCGGGATTTGCTTATTATTTATCTATTCGACGAATGTAAACTCATTTTATGACAAGGAATTTACTTATTTATTTAAAAAGCTTACAATTTCCTGCGTAAAATACTAATAATTAGCGTTTAATATTTTAGCCAAATACGATTAAGGTAACAGAGATAAAACAAGTTAAAAGAATGGCCGGCAGGCTCTTCGATTCTATGCCTTTTTTTGCAAGGATTCAAGGTGTTTGATACGTTCATTTACCGGCGGATGGCTGTAATGCATGAAAACAAAAGCCGGATGCGGATTGATGTTTGAAAGATTTTTGTCGGTCAATTTCAGCAAAGCACCGATTAAAGCTTTTGCTTTACCCAGATTCGCAGCAAAAGCATCGGCCTGATATTCGGCTTTTCTGCTTAAATAAGAGGTGGCCAGACCAATGAGTATGGAGGCAGGAGTAAATAAAAAACCAAATACCAACAATGCCATGTGGAATGAGGGTTTAACAGCTCCGATGGCCTCATAAATGGCCTTATATCCGCTGATAAAGTCGAAAAGCAACAAAATAACACCTGTTTGAAGCACACCGGTAATGAAGTTGCGGGTGACATGTTTTTTCTTATAATGGCCAATTTCGTGGGCCAATACGGCAGCAATTTCTTGAACCGATAAATCGTTGATTAGCGTATCGTAAAGCACAATTCTTTTTTTGGGGCCAATACCTGTAAAATATGCATTCGATTTTGTGGACCTTTTTGAGCCATCTATTACATAAATGTTGTCTAGTTTGAATCCAGCCTTTTCTGCTGTTTCTTCAATGGCATTTCTTAAGTCCCCATCTTCGAGTGGCCGTTGCTTGTTGAATAGCGGAACAATCAGATTGGAGTAAAACATGGTCATGAATAACGAAAAAGCTGTTATTACAGCCCAGGCAATCCACCAAAAATGGTCATTAAGATTGTAATAAATCCAGGCAACAAGTGCCAAAACACCACCACCGACAATCACGCTTAGTAGCATACCTTTCAATTTATCCAAGAGAAATAATGCAGGCGTTTGTCGGTTAAATTCAAAGCGTTTTTCAATATAGAAAACTTGGTAGATTTCCCATGGCAAGGCTAATAGTGCACCACCCAAACCAATAAAACCAAAAAATGCCAGTGTTATGAGTATCTCATTATCCAAATAACCACGAATCCAATAATCTATTTGGCCGAATCCATCAAATACCAGCAATGATAAAATAACAATCAGGGAAACTAAACTGCTGAAAAATCCAGTTCTGTAGTTGGCCAAATGATACAAATGCATTTTTTTGCGCTGCATATAACTAAAAACCCTGCTCAAATATGGTGAAACGGGTTTAAGTTCATGCTTTAAGTTAAGGTAGTCAACTATTTCATTTACAAGATATTCTACAACCAGAATTGCAATTACAATATATAATATAACCATATGATTTCTACTCCTCTAACAGCTGTTTTATTTCTTTTTGCCGATTTTTTAATGTGTTCAGATAATTTAAGGCCAGTTTGTTTTTACTTTCAGCTGCTTTTGCTGCATAGTCCATAGCCTTTTCAATGTCACCTTTTAATTCAGCATAAACTGCAAGATTCAGATATGCATTACCTGCCAATGAACGGTTAGCAGACCCGCTGTATTGTTTCCATATCTCAGCGGCTTTATCGTAGGCGCCATTATCCATATAATATGCTGCCCGTTGAAAATCATTGTTGCCGCTTCGGTAATAAACACGATTAGTCAGTTTCCAGTGGGGAGCCACCTGGTGGGCAAACTCCACTCCTGTCTTTCTGATGATATATTTCATTACTTCATTGAAACGCACAAGATCGGCAAGCTTATCAAAAGATCGCCTGTATCCTTCTGCCCATACAGTATCATGATATGTAACATTTTTTTTCTCAGATTGATGTAAAATTTCCCATTCTATTTTATAGGGTACCCTTACGGCAGCATAATATGCACCTCTGCTATTTACATAAATGGGTTCTGTTTCAACTTCTGAAACAATATCAACGTTTTTTAAGATGAGCGCATTACGGCCTGGTGCAGTATATTTTCCCAAACTATCGATTTCTGTAACCCTAGCTAATTCTGTAGCTTTTATTTCTTCACCGACAACTTTTACCAATTCAACGCTCATAAGGCTATCAATCCTGAACTTATCGTACTTTACAAGGTTTTCAAAATCGGCTTTCTGCTTCTGGTTTTGCTTCAGAAAGTCATTATGCAACCTTATATTTTCCATTTGTATTGCTAATGGGCTTGTGGCAGGCTTTAACACCTCCAGTTCAACCCTGCCCATGGTTACGCAACTACTTGTTAGCACTGCCAACAGTAGAAAAATTGCGATTTTATTCCATATTCTATTTGAGAATCTCATATATTATTTAATTACAAACAATTTGCCAAATTTAAGTATCCTTATACATTGTCAAATAAGGTGTTGGATAATTTTGTTCATATCCGCCCCTTAAATTTACGAATAATCCATTCAATTGTTAGTAATATAACGATTATCCACAGTAAAATATTTTTTTCAATTAAATCGGTCATGTAAATTTCTGTTTTACGAACTTTCCGTGCCGGCATATTATTCATCAAATGTGCTACCAGCAGTTCTATTTCAGAAGATTCAAAATATCGCTCAGGACCCGACATTTTTTGCAACAGGGGTTTGCTAAGCGTCATACTACTTAACTCAATATTGTTTTTCCCAACTATAAACGAACCTGTATCGGTAAAGATTTGTTTATCTCCCTGTATTGCAGCTTTAAATTTATAGCGCCCCGATGGCAAAACACCCGGACTGGCTTTATAACGATGTCCTTCCGGAATAAAGCTGTATTTAAACTTATTGCCTGTAGTATCTTGTATTTCAATAAAGCCGGGTAAACTATTATCTGGCTCATAATTTTCGTTAAACCATGTGGCATCAATCTCAATGGGTTGTGAAGCATTATAAAGATTTTCGTTTTCGATAAGGAGACGCTTACGGGGTTTATTAAGCGACAAAAACTTTACTGTTTTGTAAATCAGGTCATATAAGCCCTGATGACTGGCCGTTTGACGATACAAGTACATGTTCCATTTCCATATACCTGTACCGGCCAATATGGAAAAGCGATAAGGTTGGTCAGCAAAAATCCAGGCCAGGCGGTCGGTTTCTACGCCATGTAAATTTTGCTTAAACAGTGCCGCTCCCCGATTGAGTTCATAATTTCCAAAGGGAACGTTCAACGGTGGTAAAAATTCCATATTGCGCTTCAAAACAGGATCAACCAAAAACCAGGTAAAGCGCTCGTTATAGCGGGCAGTGGCTTCTTCAAAATCACCATTTAGCTGACTTAAGTGTACAGCATTCTGCCCTTGATTGAATGTGGAAAAATCGCTTTGAGGCCCGAGAATGAGCCAGTAAGGAATTTTTTTCTCCACTACTTCGGCAAACCAACGGTCTTCAGCAAAATTTCCGGAAGGTATCTGGTGCAATACAACCATGTTGTAGTCTCCAGGGTTGCCGGTAAACTTATTGGCCTGCTTTAACACAGGTTCAAAACGATTAGAATTCTCCAGCGCGCGGCGAATCACTCCAATGTCGGGGTGCACAGCATGATAAAGCAATAAAACCTTTTGCCGCTGTTTTTTTACTCTTATGTAAAAGGTTCTGGACTCGTTCTGTCCAAGTTTTAAGGTATATTTTTGTAAGCCTGTTTGTTCAGGTTTAAAGTAAATGTTGAATTTTTTTCGTTTCCGATTCTTTTGAAATACTACCCGCTCCTTTGAAATAACTTTATCATTTCTTTTAATAAACAACTGAATAACAGTGTCTTTACGAATACTATTTGAACGTAAGTCTATTTCAATTGGCGTTTGCTCATTCAGGTAAGCTATTGGATTATGATAGGTCTGATCTATATACAATTCTGTTCTGGCAAGTGTGTCACCAGTCCCGACGGCAAAAACCGGGAATGGAAGGTTACGGCTTACAAAAACCGGATTTTCTCCCTGATTATAGTTGCCATCTGATATTAATACCAATGCAGACACCGGGTCATCAACGGACTCAGGTATTTGTTTCAACGCATAACCGATATCAGTAGCTTTGCCACTAAAATCCCAGGTATTGACCGGATCGATATTTTGAGCAAATGTATATGTCTGGATATTGTAATTTTCTGAAAGTTGTTTTTTTCCGGTTTGCCAAGTTGAGTCAATTTTTTTCAGGCTGTTCGAATCATTCAAATAGCTCATCGACTGTGAATTGTCCTTCAATACAGCCAGTACAGGTTTATGCGATTCAACAATTATACGGGTTAAACCAGGATTAAATAGAAGTAGAAAAAGCAACATCAAGGCTAAAACCCGGGAAATAAATAAAACCCAGGCGGTAAGCTTCCCCGTCTGTTGGCTTATCCATGGCCATGGATAAAGCACTCTGGAAAGCCCTAAAGCCATTGCCAGCGATAGAATAATACTCAAAAACAGATAGGCTATGGCAGTATTCATAAGTATGGAATATAATGTTTAACAATGCATTACCGGGTTATTAAAATTGTTACCCGGTAATGTATTGCTTCAGATCTATTCTGAAAAAGACTTTTTATCTGTCAATTAGAAAGGATCTCAATATTTGATCCGTTTATAATTTTGATTTTAATGGTCGGACCCGCCTGCCATAGTAGTACGGCGGGCAGGTGTAGCTCGCCATGATATGTAAAATGCACGTCACACACTATTTTTAGTTCCTTTTTAATCATGCGAGTGCCTCGCTCCGCCATCCGCGTTCGCTGAAGCTATAGCGTTTCACCTGCGGCAAGCCTATGGCGACCGAAGAGAAGCGAAAGCTACGCGAAGGCGCGTGTGATAAAAATTTTGTCATAGCTCGGTTCATTAAGTGTTCATTGCACCGCAAACGTTAATAACCTGTCCACTCACGTAAGATGCTAGATCAGAAGCAAGGAACATAGCTGTTTTAGCTACCTCTTCCGGTTCACCGCCTCGTTTCAGTGGAATTTGCTCACTCCAGCTTTTCACCACATCTTCGCCCAGTTTAGCGGTCATCTCAGTAATAATAAACCCTGGTGCAATCGCATTACATCTGATGTTTCTGGAACCCAATTCTTTGGCAACAGATTTTGTAAACCCGATAATTCCGGCTTTTGATGCACTGTAATTCGATTGGCCGGCATTGCCCGAAACACCTACCACAGAGCTCATATTTACAATAGACCCGGAACGCTGTTTAAGCATAGTTCGTTGTACGGCTTTGGTCATGTTAAAAACCGACTTCAGGTTAACATTTAATACGGCATCCCAGTCTGCCTCAGTCATGCGCATCAGCAAATTATCTTTGGTAATTCCAGCATTATTGATTAGTGCATCGATTGAACCAAAATCCTTAACTACTTTGGTAGCCAATTCATTACAACTATCGAAGTTACTGGCATCTGATGCATACATTTTACATTTCACACCTTTGGCACTAATTTCTTTTTCAAGAGATTCTGCGTTTTCATCATATTTAAGATCCGTTCCGGCAATATTAGCACCATGCTCGGCAAAAACCAATGCAATAGCACGCCCAATGCCTCGTGAGGCACCTGTTACAATAGCTGTTTTTCCTTCAAGTAGTTTCATGTTTTTTAGTTTTAATGATGTATTTCTCGAATTATGTTTAGCATTAACAATTACAAAAACACTATAAATGAGCAATTTGATGCATGCCACATAAATCTATTTATAGCTAACTGTACTCATTATGGATATCGGTAAGAACTTCATACCCTTCTTCTGTAACCAATATGGTATGTTCATATTGTGCAGAGAGCTGTTCATCAATGGTTCTTGCAGTCCATCCATCTTCGCTGTCTATATTAACCCTGGGTTTACCCATGTTTATCATTGGTTCAATTGTAAAAATCATTCCGGGTTTCATTTTAGCACCTGAATTTTTTCGTGCTATGTGTTCCACTTGAGGTTCTTCGTGGAATTCCAGGCCAACACCATGGCCGCAAAACTCATACACTACACTATATCCCTGGCTTTTAGCATATCGATTAATCATAAATCCAATATTACCAAATCGATTTCCGGGTTTAACTTGTTGTATGCCAAGATCGAGGCAATGTTTGGTTACATCGAGCAGTTTGGTGGTAGGCTCACTAATTTCTCCAATCTCAAACATACGGCTTGTATCACCATAATAACCGTTCAATATAGTGGTTACATCAATGTTAATTACATCACCCTCTTTTAGAATTTGTTCCTCTGAAGGTATACCGTGACAAACCACTTCATTGGGTGAAATACAGGTGGCTTTTGGAAATCCATGATAATTCAGAGGTGCTGGGGTCGCGCCATGCTCTTTAATGTATGTTTCTATTTTTTTATCGAGATAACCCGTAGAAACACCCGGTTTCACAAAGGGTTCTATATAATCCAGACAGCTGGCAGCTAGTTTACTGCTTTTTCTGATGCCTGCTATCTGTTCCGGTGTTTTGATAATTATTGACATGTAATATTTTTTAAAAATACAAAATTGCTGATTTAAGTCAGTTTTTCAAAATAAAAATGTGGAAAAGCCCAAACTTAGTGAAATAAAAAATCCTTCCTGGTATGGGAAGGATAATTAGTTAGCTATTTATTAAGGACTAATTTTCAAGCATTTTATCAATGTCTGTTACAAAGGATTTAAACCGCTTATCTGTATCTAACAAATTTTTAACTGTTTTGCATGCATGTAAAACAGTTGCATGATCTTTACCTCCTATACGGGCGCCAATGGTCGATAATGATGATTTAGTTTTGCTTTTGGCAAAATACATGGCTATTTGCCGGGCTTGTACTATTTCACGTTTCCTGGTTTTTGACTTAAGCTGGTCTACCGGCATACTAAAATAATCGCATACAATTTGTTGAATTACATCCAGGGTAATCTCTTTACGCGTATTGCTCACCAATTTGTCAATAAGTTCTTTGGCAAGGTCAATAGTGATCTCTTTCCTGTTCAAAGTACTTTGAGCCATCAGTGACACCAGGGCTCCTTCAAGTTCACGTACATTGGTATTGATATGATTGGCAATATAATCGATAATATCCTCTCCCAGCTCAATGCCATCTTTATAGGCCATTTTTTGAAGGATTGTTTTCCGTGTTTCAAAATCGGGCACTTGCAAATCTGCACTTAGTCCCCATTTAAAACGAGACAGTAATCGCTGCTCCAAACCTTCCAGCTCTACCGGAGGTTTATCAGAAGTTAAAATCAATTGCTTTCCTGACTGATGAAGGTGATTAAAAATATGAAAAAACACATCTTGCGTTTTTTGCTTTGCTGCAAGATGCTGAACATCGTCAATTATTAATACGTCAATCATCTGGTAAAAATGTACAAAATCGTTTCGTTCATTACTACGGGTGGCATCTGCATATTGACGCTCAAACTTATTGGCTTCGACGTACAAAACAGTTTTTTCGGGAAATTTTTCTTTTACCTGTATTCCAATAGCATGGGCCAGATGTGTTTTCCCCAGGCCTGAAGCACCATATATAAAAAGTGGATTAAAAGCTGTTTTTCCGGGATTTTGTGCTATGGCAAAGCCTGCTGAGCGGGCTAACCTATTGCACTCTCCTTCTATGAAATTTTGAAAGTTATAGTCACTATTGAGTTGAGGATCGATATTGAGTTTTTGTATGCCAGGAATCACAAAGGGGTTTTTGATATTGGCACTATTGGCGCCCATAGGCATAGATACAGGCCGATTACTCAAATTAGATTTATTTTGTGTAGGTATTTTAACTGCATAAGGCTTTGAATTATGCGTGTTATTA
>NZ_JBSRDC010000014.1:0-5430 GCF_055145285.1 Salinivirga sp.
CTCGCAACGAATGCGCAGCGACCGCAACGTTAGACACGTAGCGTTCGTAGCGTATTTTTCGTGGCGCTCGTGGCGTGAAATAATTTAAAAAACTAAGCACATGAATTTCAACCTAAAAAACGGAAAAAGCTATACGTCATTCTGCATTACTAAACTAAAAAAATGGGTCTCGCCATGACTGCTTTCCAATTTTGGGATTGTGCAGACTTTGAGACACCCGGGTTTGATCAAAACATTTTATCTGCTCACTTTTTATTATTATTTTAACACCAAATTAAATCTCATTACAATGAAACATCTGGGCCTTTTCCTACTCATTATTTTTATTTCATGGCAACATGGATGTAATACAGAAACAGCACAAAATGATGTAAAAACTATGAAATATCTTGCATTGGGCGACTCTTATACGATTGGTGAAAGTGTAGGTGAACAGGAACGGTTCCCGGTTCAATTGGCAGATACTTTGCGCGCGGACGGTATAAAGGTGAATAACCCTGAAATTGTAGCCACTACCGGCTGGACGACCGATGAGTTGGCAGCCGGTATCGAGGAAGCGAATATCTCAGGTAATTATGATCTTGTTACACTGCTCATCGGTGTCAATAATCAATACCGGGGTCGTTCTGTGGAGAATTTTCGGGAGGAATATGTTGCCTTGCTTGAGCAAGCCATTGCTTTTGCGGGTGGAAATCCTGAAAAAGTTGTTGTGATCTCTATTCCGGATTGGGGCGTAACACCTTTTGCCGAAGGGCGCGACCGCGAGCAAATAGCACAGGAAATTGATGCCTACAATGCCGTAAAAATGGAGGAGACACAAGAGCAAGGTGTGAGTTTTGTCAATATAACACCCATCTCAAGGCAAGCTGCAGCGCAACCAGAATTGATTGCGGATGATGGCCTGCATCCTTCAGGTAAAATGTATAAATTATGGGTTGACCTGATGTTTGATGAGGTCAAAAACGCAATTACCTTTAACCCTTAATGTTGAACGAATAGAAGATTTTAGTTTATGGATATTTTTTCTGCCCAATATGCTCGCCAATTGGATGAACAAGACCCTATAAAGCAATACCGGAAACGGTTCGAACTCAATGACCCTGAGCTTATTTATCTCGATGGAAATTCGCTTGGTGCATTGCCCACCTCAACCCCGGAAAGATTAAAACAGGTGATCGATAAGGAGTGGGGAGACCGGCTAATTCGAAGCTGGAATGAAGGATGGTATGACCGTTCGCAGAAAATTGGCGCAAAAATAGCCCGGTTAATTGGGGCGCACCCCGATGAGGTAATAGTGGCTGATTCTACCTCAGTGAACTTGTTCAAATTGGCTTACGGCGCTTTAAAACTTCAAAAAGGCAAATCGAAGATCATCAGTGACCAATTAAATTTCCCGTCTGACATTTATTTATTGCAAGGATTAATTGAATTGTTTGGTCAGCAACACAAGTTGGAGTTGGCTAAAAGTGAAGATGGTATCTCCATTAGTACTGAGGCAATTGACTCCCTGCTTGATGATGATACAGCGCTGGTGACCCTGTCGCATGTGGTATTTAAAAGCGCTTACATGTACGATATGAAAACCATCACAGAGCATGTACATCACAAAGGAGCGCTTATGCTTTGGGATTTGAGCCATGCTGTGGGCGCTGTGCCGGTCGATCTGAATGGTTGTAACGTTGATATGGCCATAGGTTGTACCTACAAGTACCTGAACGGCGGTCCTGGTGCCTTGGCTTTTCTGTATGTGCGCAAAGATTTACAGGAAAAGCTCACTTCTCCCATTTGGGGCTGGTTCGGAGAAAATAACCCCTTCGAATTTGGGCTTGACTTCAGTCCTGCAAAAGGTGTCAGAAAGTTTTTGGCCGGCACACCACCGGTTTTATCCCTAACGGCCATTGAGCCCGCAGTGGATATGCTCAACGAAGTTGGCATGGACAAGATACGAGAGAAGAGCCTTAGTCTGAGCAATTATCTTATTGCCCTTTTTTATGAAGTGTTACAACCTTTGGGTTATAGGTTGGGCACACCAACTGACGCAGGGTACAGGGGTTCGCATGTCTCGCTTAAACACCAGGAAGCGTATCGCATTTGTAAAGCTTTGATTGACAAAAATATTTTTGGAAAGTCCGTTATCCCTGATTTTCGGGAGCCCGACAATATTCGATTGGGCATTACACCATTGTATACCACCTACAGTGAAATATTTGAAGCCACAGAGCAACTCCAGCGCATTGTAAAAGAAAAATTATACACCCAATTCTCTGCAGCGCGTGATGAAGTTACATGAGCGGAAAATCTGCTAAAAGAATAAGTATCTTTTACTACAAATATATTTTGTTCTGGGTTTGTTTTTGCGTAAATTGCATATAGCTAACTCAAAATGAAACTGCTATGAAGAAAATTCTACTCCTGTCGGTTGTATTACCGATGCTTACTGTGCTTCAGGCTCAAGAGTATCAGTTTTTCAATGATGACTTTACTGTTTTCATGGAAGATGAAAATTATTTACCCTGGGTATTCCCTTATAATACGCTATCTGCTGAATACGTGGATGGTTGTAAACATTACGAATTTCAGGGTATGCTCAATTATGTGGATGAGATGCTCTTTGACGCCAACGGACCGGGCTTCCTTGGCCAGTATGCCATATGGGACACGGCTCAGGGGCTGTATGTGCTTTTTAACCGGCACGATGACAGCATACGAATTTATACCAATCGCGATGTGGGCGAATCATGGGTTGCCTACACTAAAGAAAATGACACTGTGTGGGCTGAGGTTACCTCGAAAACAACTGATACAACTATGTCGGGCGATCCTGAAACCGTTAAAACTGTGACCTTTATTTACGCCGAAAATAACTCTGGTTTTGATGGCTCGGTGCACAACAAATCCTTTTCATTTGGAAGCTCGTCCGGCCTTATCAGTTTTTTCAATATTGTAGTTTTTCCGGGTATTATTAATGAGGAATATGGCGATATCCCTACATTTTACAAGAGTTTTGATAGTGATCAGATTACAGCTGATGCATTTGATCCGGCATTTACCGATTCCATTTCCGATGCTGATTTGTTTGACTGGTATCCCGGGGATGAAATTCATACACAATCTTTTGGCTGCACTGGTTCAGAACCCGATATTTCAACCGTTGATACATGGACAATTAAAAAAGTGCTCAACCGCATTGATTCAGTACACAATATAGCTCTCACTTTTCACCGGAAATATAAAAAGTGGAGAAATGACACTGTAATCGCACAGGCTATTGATACAATCACCCGAACATACAGTAAAACCCCGCTTGATGTGATACCATCTTATCGTTATGAGGGTGATGATGATTATGCGCTCGTTGCTGGTTTAAAATTCAGGAACCATCGAATATCTGTGATTAAGTATTATTTGTCAATTGAAAGGCAGGGTGAATATTGGACATTACTTCCATTTAAGTCTGGTAAATATACTTATTATGAGACAGAGGGTATTTGCGGTCTGGGTGCCTGGTATTATGACAATACCGGAACTTTCTGTGATCCATACAACCAATTTGTGTATTACAAGATGGGCAATTCAGAGGTTGGTACTCCATTGAACTTTGAGGTTTCCGGTTTGGAGGAACAGCCTGCTTCAAACGTTCGCATCTATCCCAATCCGGTTGATGATGTTTTGCACATTGACCTGGAGAAAAAGAGTGGTGTGAAGATTAATTTAGAGATATGGAATTCCAGCGGCCAAATTGTATTCAAAGAGCCTATTCAAAAGCAAAATACCATTAATACCAGCGAAGTTCCGGCTGGGCTTTATCTGTACCGCATTATGAATGAAAACAGCTTAGTCAGCTCCGGTAAAATACTGAAAGAATAGTGTGCAATTCATAGTTTACTTGTAATTTTGCTACTGTAAGCATGGATATTGAATTAAAAAATATCAATCTCACTTTACAGGAGCAAAAGCTATTTGATCAGCTTTCGCTAAAGGTGCACGATGGCGAAAAAGTTTGGATACAGGCGCCATCGGGTAGCGGTAAATCTACATTACTTCGAATGTTGTTTGGTTTTATTCAACCCGATGAGGGAACCATACTGGTCAATGGCGAAACATTGAGTAACGGGAATGTGGACAGCCTTCGATCAAGAGTTGGATACATTGCTCAATCAGCACCCATGCCGCTCATGCCACTTCAACGGTTTGTAGAGGAGTGGATGCAATTCGATGGTAATGGCAAATTACAACTTTCAATGGATGCGGTTCACAAAGCCTTTTTACAATTTAATTTAAAACCAGGTATTTTGGACAAACAAACCGGAGAACTGTCCGGCGGAGAGCGACAGCGTGTTTGTTTTAGTTTGCTTACGCTCATGCAACGCAATGTTTGGTTGCTTGATGAGGTGACAAGTGGCCTTGATGCTGAGAATAGCCAATTGATTTTAGAAGCTGTTCAACAGGCAAATGCTACGGTGATAATCACTGCGCATGATGGTGAGTGGGATAAAATTGACCTGAAAAAAATTACGCTAAATGGGTGAGCCTACCGCCAATATCGGATTCTGGGCCATGGTATTTGCCTTTCTATTGGTGGTGCCACCTTTGGTTATTTCCAGCTGGTTGAAACTTGGCCTGTGGAAACGTATTCTGATTTCTACTGCCCGCATGGGTGTTCAATTAGGTTTTGTTGGTTTGTACCTGCACTACATTTTTGAATATAATCATGCGCTTGTAAACGTTGGATACCTAATTTTAATGACAGTAGTAGCTTCATTTTCAGCTATAAATTCATGTGGAATCAAATGGCGGGTATTTTTTATCCGGATTTTTCTGGCTTCGGTTTTGCCATTAATGCTCATCGTTTTTTATTTCGACTGGTTAATTATTAACCTTGATGACCTGCTGGATGCCCATTACCTCATTCCAATAGGGGGAATGCTTTTGGGCAATACGCTTAAATCAAATGTCATTGGTGTAGATCGGTTTTTTTCAACCCTGCAGTCGCAAAAGGAAGCCTATCAAACGATGCTGGCATTTGGAGCCTCACATGGGCAGGCCCTACGCCCGTTTTACCGCGATGCTTTGAAAGCTTCCATAAATCCAATGCTGGCTACAATGGCCACAGTTGGCCTGGTTTCATTACCCGGTATGATGACGGGCCAGATTCTGGGTGGTTCACTGCCTGTTACAGCCATCAAATACCAGGTGGCCATTATGACGGCCATATTTTGCAACAATATGCTTACCGTGCTGCTTGCACTCTGGTTAACCACACCCGTTGCTTTTGATGGTTTCAGGAATTTGCGTTATGATATTTTTAACCCAACTTGAAAATTTTGGTCTAAAAATCAGGAAAGTAGAAAAAATATTGGATTTCTTAAACACACATAACCAAGCAATTATAAAGAGCACATTTTTCGACCATATTCTTAATCAGCTGAA
>NZ_JBSRDC010000015.1:0-115121 GCF_055145285.1 Salinivirga sp.
TTAGCGAGTTTATTATGAGACAAGATTCTTTGCTGAATATCGGAAGTGTAGCCGATATATATTTTATCGTATTTTACGGAATAAATGACGTATACCCAAAACATAGCCGACAGGTTTTAAAATAAAAGAGGCCGGAAAAATCTTCCGGCCTCTTTTCTTGGTAGCGGGGGAAGGACTCGAACCTACGACCTCCGGGTTATGAGCCCGACGAGCTACCAACTGCTCTACCCCGCATTGTTTTGCGGTTGCAAATATAAGTCAGTAATATCCAAGATCCAAATTTATCTCGCTTTTTTTACAAAAATCGTAATTTTTTCAAAATTATTTTGATAATAAGCTGAGTAGATGTGGCTGTTTTTTAATGCTTTAGCTTTGCAGGTCAAGGGACGAAGGCTTTTTTTTGCTAAATATTTTTATATTTAAGAGCAATTTTCATTTCTTTGCAGGGTAATATTAACTTAAATTTTAAAAGCTATGTCAGACATTGCATCTCGTGTAAATAGCATTATCGTTGACAAGTTAGGTGTTGATGAGAGCGAAGTAACAGCTGAAGCAAGTTTCACTAATGATCTTGGAGCTGATTCCCTCGACACAGTGGAATTGATCATGGAATTCGAAAAAGAATTCAATTTAGCTATTCCAGATGATCAAGCTGAAAAAATTGCAACAGTAGGTGACGCAATTAAATACATCGACGACAACACCAAGTAAGACTTAATTCTACCCTAAATTTACCAAAATGAACATCAGACGCGTAGTAGTTACCGGAATGGGAACCATTAACCCAATCGGGAATAACACATCCGAGACCTGGGAAAACATGGTGAATGGAGTTAGTGGAGCAGCTCCGATAACTCGTTTCGATGCTTCAAATTTTAAAACCCAATTTGCCTGCGAAGTTAAGAACTATGAGCCTAAGGATTACTTCGACCGAAAAGAGTTGCGCAAACACGATCTTTATTCGCAGTTTGCGATGATTTCTGCCGATGAAGCAATCAAGGATTCAGCATTAGATCTTGATAAAGAAGACAGAGAACGGGCAGGTGTAATTTGGGGTGCTGGTATTGGTGGATTGCAAACCTTTGTTGAAGAAATTGGGAGCTGGGCCACTGGCGATGGACAACCCAGGTTCAGCCCTTTTTTCATTCCTAAAATGATTGCCAATATTGCAGCAGGTCACATTTCAATCAAGCATGAGCTGCGCGGACCAAACTTTACCACTGTTTCTGCATGTGCATCTTCTACACATGCCATTATTGATGCAGTAAATTACATCCGCCTTGGATTTGCCGATGTAATGGTAGCTGGAGGTTCCGAAGCAGCTATTGATGAAGCCGGCGTTGGAGGTTTTAATTCGATGAAAGCCATTTCAACCCGTAATGATGACCCTAAAACCGCATCAAGACCATTCGATAAAGACCGCGATGGTTTTGTAATGGCCGAAGGTGGCGCAGCAATGATTCTCGAAGATTATGACCACGCCGTAAAACGGGGTGCCAAAATCTACGCAGAGATTGTTGGTGTCGGACTTAATGCCGACGCGCATCACATGACAGCACCGCACCCGGAAGGTCAAGGTGCTACCAAAGTCATGCAAATGGCCATGAACGATGCTAAAATCAAACCTGAAGATGTTGACCATATTAATACACATGGTACATCGACTGGTTTGGGAGATATCGCAGAACCTAAAGCAGTACTTAATGCATTTGGTGAGCACGCTTACAAAATAGCGCTGAATTCAACCAAGTCAATGACAGGACACTTGTTGGGAGCTGCCGGAGCACTTGAAAGTATGGCCACAATCCATTCTATAAGTGAGCAAGTTATTCCACCAACAATTAATTTGCATGAATTAGACGAAAATATTGATCAGAATCTTGATTTCGTGTTTAATAAAGCACAAAAACGCGATATCAAATTTGCAATGACCAATAATTTCGGATTTGGTGGACATAATGCTACTATTATTTTCAAAAAGAGTGAATAGTGTGGAGTAAAATAAACTTTACTGCTCAACAAATTACTTTTAAGAACGACCAAGCGTTCAAAAAATCCATTAAAAATGTCACCGGATTTCGTCCGGGTAAAATAATTTTTTATAAGCTGGCCTGTATACACAGGTCAGCTTCTTTTTATCATGAAAAGCAACTCATTAATAATGAGCGACTTGAGTTTTTAGGTGACGCTATTTTAGGAGCTGTTGTGGCTGAATATCTTTATCAACAGTTTCCTGAAAAGAATGAGGGATTTTTAACCAAATTCAGGTCCAAATTGGTTAATGGACAAACACTTAGTGAACTTGCTGAACGTACCGGGTTAGATCAGTTGTTATTTACCCGTTCTTTAGATAAGGAACAAACTAACCATATTTTGGGCGATTTTTTTGAGGCATTTATCGGTGCGGTTTATCTCGACAAAGGATATAAAAGAACCCGGAGATTTATTATTGACCGTATTCTTGAGGCTTTGATAGATTTGGATGAGATGAAACGCCGTGATACCAATTACAAAAGTCTCCTGATAGAATGGGCACAAAAACATAAAAACCCAGTGCGTTTTGAAACGGCTTGTGTGAATAATGAAAAAGCACATAACCCGGAATTTGAAACACGTGTTGTGCTTGATGAACAGAACCTTGGCAGGGGTAAGGGAAAGTCTAAAAAAGAAGCAGAACAAAATGCCGCTCGCGAAGCGCTGGTACACCTTGAAAAATAGTCTCTTATGGGTAATGTTTTTTACTTGGAAGAAGAGATCGAATATCCTGATGTTTTCGGTGTAATAACAGATTTACCACCCTGGAAAATATGTTTTGTCATTGCTGATCTTTCAGGTGTTCAATTAAGTCACGAAGATATTCTCAGCAGGCCGCCCGACCCCATAGAAAAAGTGTATCAGCAACAATTGATTACATTTGAAAAGTATGTGTGGACCGATGAAGAGTCCGGGCAGTTTCTACATTTGATCGAGAACCGAAAAAAACTTGATCCGGCTCCTGCACAAGGTGAGATAAACAAAGGACTATTTGAAGATGTTCCCATAGAAAAATATATACACTTGTTAGATGAATGGACAACCGTAAAGTTTTTAATCCGAACAGATGGAATGGATAGCTTGTTTGACCCATTCCAATTAAAACAAATAAATGGTATTCGAATGATCCTTAAATCTTCGGCAAGTGAATTTAAGAATGGAGAAAAAATAATTTAACATGTTAAAAGAGAATAAATTTGAACGGCTTAAGGCGATTAGCGAAGTGCCGGGTGCATCGGGGTTTGAACATAAAGTGAGAGATTTGGTGAAAGGTGAGGTGGCTCAATACGCCGATAAATTATGGATTGACCGTTTAGGTAATTTAATTGTATACAAAAAGGGCAAAACTGACAAGAAAGTACTTGTCGCCGCTCATATGGACGAGATTGGATTTGTTGTGAGCCATATAGACGATAATGGTTTTATTCGTTTTCATCCAGTTGGCGGGTTCGATCCCAAAACACTTACCTCGCAACGGGTTGTGGTACATGGCAAGCAAGATATTAAAGGCGTTATGGGGAGTAAGCCTGTACACATAATGAAACCGGAAGAACGGAAAAAGAATGTAGAAATCACAGATTTTTTCATAGATACGGGTATGGAAGCTGTTCAGGTCAAAGAAATTATAGAGCCGGGAAATGCCATTACGCGCGACAGAGAATTAATTGAAATGGGCAATTGCTATAACGGTAAATCTCTCGATAATCGTGTTTCAGTTTATATTCTTGAGCAAGTTTTAAATCTTTTAAAATCCGAGACCCCGGCCTTTGATCTTTATGCTGTTTTTACGGTTCAGGAAGAGGTGGGTTTACGAGGGGCCCAGGTGGCAGCGCAGGCCATAGAGCCCGATATTGCTATTGGGTTAGACACCACTATAGCTTATGATACACCGGGTGCGCAACCACAGGAGCAGGTTTCAGCATTAGGTAAAGGTGCTGCCATAAAAATTATGGATGCTTCTGTGATAGCTGATTTGCGTATGATTGAATTTCTGAAAAATACGGCAAAAAAACACAATATTACCTATCAGACAGAAATGTTAGCAGGTGGGGGTACAGATACCGGAAATCTCCAACGAATGGTAAAGGGAGGAGCTATTGCCGGCGCTATTAGCATTCCCACAAGACATATTCATCAGGTTATAGAGAGTGTACACAAACAAGATGTTTTGGATTCAGTGAACCTGCTTTATTTTGCTTTAAAAGACATGGATGGTTTACAATTGGAATACAAATAAGCCACTATGGGTAAGCTGATTGAGCCGGAGCGATTAAAAGTGTTGGCCCAAAGTCATTACGAAGCGCACAAGGCAGTAATTAAACCATTAGGTAAGCAACAAAAACGAAACCTCGATGACCTTGTTCAACAGTGGGATGCCGAACTCTTTGAGGAGATAGATTGTCTGGAATGTGGTAATTGTTGCCGAACATTGGGCCCCAGAATTATAGACACTGACATTCGACGGCTGGCAAAACACCTCAAAATGAAGGATAGTGAGGTCGTAGAAACTTACCTCCGTATTGATGAGGATGGTGATTATGTTTTTAAATTCATGCCGTGTCCGTTTTTAATGGACGATAACTTTTGTATGGTTTATGAAAAAAGGCCTCGTGCGTGCCGCGACTATCCCCATACCCATCAGCCGAAATTTTACAAGCGCATGAAAGTATCACTAAAAAACACTTTTACATGTCCGGTAGTTTATCATATTTTCAGACGGTTAGCTGAAGAAACATAATTATAGGCAGGTTAGTAACTTTACTTTTATACTTTTTTATATTTTTAACCGTTATACCAAACAACTGCTGAGCAAGGCAGTATGATTTATGAAGTTTCGTTTATACTATGAATCGATTTTTTGGAATTTTATTTTTAGTTATATCTGTTTTTAGCGGATACGGGCAATCTGATTTGTCATCGGTCTATCGCTTTTTAACAGTTCCTACCTCTGCATATTCTGCTTCTCTGGGAGGAACACCAATTGTAAGTGCTGACAGCAGTATTAATTTAATAACTGATAATCCGGCATTGCTAAAACCCAAACTGGATCAGCAGATAGGACTTAATTTTGCAAATCTGCATCCTGGTGTTAATATGGGGATGGTAGCCTGGGGATACGATTTAAAAGAGTTGGGGGTTATAGGCGCAGCTATGCAGTATATGAACTATGGAGAAATGGATCGTATCGATCAGTTTGGCAACAATATGGGGATTTTTAATGGTGGCGATTACGCCCTGGTAATTGGATGGTCGCAACCACTTATGAAAAATTTGCGTTTGGGTGCGAGTGTAAAAGGCATATATTCTAAAATTGACCATTATGATGCTTTAGCTGCAGCTTTTGATGCATCTTTGACCTATAATAACCCAGACTTACAACTAACAGTCTCAGTAATAGCAAAAAATATTGGTACCCAAATCGAGGAGTATGTTGAGGGTGAAAATGAGCCTTTACCGCAGGATTATCAGTTTGGAATTGCAAAAGGCTTAGAACATGCACCATTTCGTTTTTCACTGGTAGCTCATCATTTACACGATTTTAATTTACTACTGACCAATAATAATACAGTTACTCCAAATAATACAGACCTTCCACCAGAAGAAATTGAAACGGATTACATTCGAAAAGACGCAGAAAAAATTATGCGCCACCTGATATTTGCGGTTGAATTTATTCCTTCGACCAGGTTTACTGCCAGGGTGGGTTACAACTACTACCGGCGTAGCACTATGAAAATGATTGATAAAGGCGGAATGGTCGGTTTTAGTCTGGGTGCATCGGTGCTTATTAAAGGATTTCATATTGAATATGCCAGAGCTTCATATCACCTGGCCGGAGCTACAAATCACATTTCTGTGCGAACCAATCTCGCACGGTTTTTTGAATAATACAAAAGTGCTGCACTTTGGCGTGTTTTTATAATCAGTATCTTGCTTGTTTCTCTATTTGTTGGTCCATTCTAGCGTGGGGTTGGCTGTAGGTAATTTTTGGATAATGAGCTAGATAACAAGTATGTGCCTGAAGGAAAAGCATTAGCACCAATTACATTCCGAGATGAATTCCGGCGGCTTTAGTTTTATTCATTGGGCTTATTGAGATAGGTCTCCAACTCTTTTGCTACTTCTGACCATTTTTTATGCACTTCTTTTACAAGTAATTGTATTTTTTGGTGATGGTTTCTTTGTTCTGCGAGGGCTTCAATTTGTTTGCTCAAGTTCATTAATTCATCAGCGCCATAGTATCTGAAAGTCGATTTGAGAGAATGAGCAGACACTTTTATTTTTTTATAATCATTTTTTTGCAGGCCGGTGTTTAGCTTTTGGATAAAGTCAGGTGCATTTTTTTGGAGTAGTTTAAGATATTTAATTTCCTTCTCCGGTGAATCGCCAACAATATTTTTAATTTTATTAATATCAATGGTTTTGAAATTATTATTGGCTGAAGAGGCTGTTACAAATGTTTCTGGTGGTTCTGAAGCATTGAGTTCAAGGATTTTTTTGATTTTAATTAGTAAATCGGCCGGGGAGAAAGGTTTAGACAGGTATTCATTCATACCCAGGTCAAGGCAGCGTGTACGTTCATCTTTCATTGCATGAGCAGTCATACCAAGAATTGGAATACCCGATTTCTGATCCTCACGGCTTCTGATAAGTTTTGTAGCTTCATATCCATCCATTACCGGCATCTGTATGTCCATAATAATGAGATCAAAATCTTTTTGTGATAAAATATCAAGGGCTTCTTTTCCATTGTAGGCAACTTCCATTTTGATGCTGGAATTAAATTTTTGTAGTGTTTCGATGGCCAGCGACAGGTTTATTTCATTATCATCGACAATCAGTATACGGATATTTTCTATAGCTTTTTCAAATTGGATTTTATAATCTTCGATTAATGGAGTTTCGTTCTCTGTTGAAATGTTGTAAGGTAGCGTAACATTAAAAACTGTTCCTTTATTTTCTTCACTTTCTACTGTAATATCGCCATTATGTAGGGATATGAGTTTTTTTACTATAGCCAGACCCAGTCCGGTACCGCCATATTTTCGAGTGAGGCTGCCTTTTACCTGCGTAAAGCTCTCAAATATTTGGTTGAGTTTGTCTTGAGGTATTCCAATACCGCTGTCTGATATTTTTATGTTAAGTTTTATACGATCTTCAGCAATTTTTTCCTCTTGAGTAGAGATACTGATGTATCCGTTTTCAGTAAATTTTACTGCATTTCGAAGCAGGTTTGATAATATTTGTGTGAGCCGTACCGGATCGCCATCGATTTTATGAATTGGCCGCGAAATATTTAATTCTGTTTTTAGTCCTTTGTTTTCGGCTTCAATGCGGAAAATGTTAAATGTGTTGATAATTATTCGACGATAATTGAATGATGTTTTATTCAGTGTGAGTTTATCAGCTTCAATTTTGGAAAGGTCCAGTAAATCATTTATGATGACTTTAAGATGTTCGCCAGATGAGCGTATGTTTTCCATGTAGCGTTTGTGTTGCTTATCTAACCTTGCATTGAGCATAAGGTTGCTATAGCCAATTACCACATTGAGTGGTGTACGCATTTCGTGGCTGGTATTGGCCAGGAATTGTTCTTTAAGCTGGGCGCTTTGGCGTATTTCCTTATTGGCCTTTTCGAGCTGATTTTTTTGTTTTGATAATTGCATTGTACGCTCCCTGACTAATTTTTGAAGCGTTACTTTTCTTTTTCTGAGTGCATATATTCGGTAGTTCCATAATAACAGCACAATACTAATGAGGGTTACACTCAGAATAATTCTGAACCACCATGTTTTATACAAGGGTGTATCGATGGTAAATTTGTAAGAAACTTCTCCGGCAGGCCTATTCATGAAGTCAGCGTGCATGGTTTGTACGCGAAAGGAGTAAGCACCCGATGATAAGTGGTTGTAGCTAACTTGTGTTTGTTTACCAGGCTTAGACCATGATTCATCAAGGCCTTCGAGTTTGTATCGGTAAAGCAATTTATCTTTATTAAAAAATTCGGGTGCTCCGTAATAAATGGTTACATTATTTTTACGGTAGGGTAAATGTAAACTTACAGGTAGGTTAAACCAGGGCGCGACTGAATCGGCATAGCCGTGCAAGTGCTCCTTGTTGTCGGACAGTTCGATAGCGCGTATAAAAGGTTCTGCTACGTTTTGGGTTTGTATTTCTTTAGTTGGTATTTGTCTGGTAACGCCATTCACTGTTCCCCAGAATATTTGACCTTTGGCGTTTTGTGCCACTGCATTGGAATTGCACTCTATGCCAAAGAAACCGGTATTTCTGGAGTACTGATGAGTGCCATAAATTACACCGTTTTTATCGGTATTGAGTAAAACAATTCCATTTTCCGTACCCAGTAAAATTCTTCCGTGTTTATCTTCAGTAATAGAATAAAAAATATGGTTTTTGGTTAATTCAGAAATAGCATAATATTTCAGAATTTTGCCGTTGTACCAGGACAGGCCTCCCTCAGTAGCAAACCAGAAATTGCCATATTGATCCTGTAGTATTGAACTCACATGTTCGTTTAACAGGCCGTCTTTTCTGTCTATTGTATCTACTACTTTATTGTTTCGTATGATGTTTACACCCTGATCTGTGGCTACGAAAATTCTTTTGTCACGGGCTTGCAAAACATCCCAAATGTAGTCGGAGCTGATGCCATTGGCCGAAGAAAAAAGCTTTTGGTTATTTACGCATTGCAGGCCCTGTCCAAATGTTCCTACCCACAGGTTCCCCTGGTCATCGATCATAAGAGATTCCACTAAATTTGAGACCAGATGCACGGGTTTACTGAGATAGTTTATTTTTTTTCCGTCGAAAACAGTGATCCCCATATTGGTAGCAACAAACACTTCTCCTTTTTCATTGGAAGCAATTTCGTTTGCAAAATTGCTGCTCAGTCCATTATCTGTTGTAAAATGTTGTTGATTGTTTTGCGATAGTTTAACAATTCCCTGGCCTTCGGTTGCCACCCACATGTTATTGGATTTGTCGACATGCACATCCATTACAAAAGATGGTTGGTAGAGTGCTTCGATGCGCAATTCTGCAAATTGAAAGCCTTTGAAAATCGATGCTCCTGCGCCATCGGTACCTATCCAGATGTTTTTTTGGTTGTCTTTAAAAATTTTATAAATACGATTAAAGCCAATTCCCTGGTATGCTGTAATGTTTTGGACCTCCCCATTTTCATCAAAAATAAACAATCCGGCTTCGTCTGTTCCTACCCATAAGCGACCTGCTTTATCAATTTCCATTGTAATGGCATGGTGGTCGTGTAATTTTCTCGATTGTACCTGTAGTTCGGTTCCATTGACTTTACAGTCGAAAAGCCCCATTGTTGAGGCCACTAAAACATGATGCTCTGATGTGAAAAACAGATCCTCGATAAGGACGTCGTCCGCGATAGGAATTTTAGCCTTTGTTAATGTGTTTTCATTTAGAACCCTAAGTTCTGTTACACCTGAGCAAAACCATAAATTACCTGTGCCAGGTTGGGTTGAAATTTTATAAAACGGGTATTGCCTTATGGATTGATCGGCCAGATAAACGGTATCGTTTTGCACATACCATATACCCTGGTCTGTTGCTAACCATAGTTGGCCTTTTGAATCAGCAGCAATGTCCCAAACAAACAGTTTTTTGATGGGTTCGTTTATTGTGGGTGTTTTTACCGAGTAACCATTGTAGTAGCAAGGGCCATTGGCTGTTCCAATCCACATGCGTTCTTCTTTGTCGAGGAAAAGTGATGTTGTAGAATAGGAGGGCATACCATCTTTAACAGAAAGGTATTTATCTTTTTGACCATCCAGTATAGTGATACCACCGGAATATGTTGCAATCCACACACGCCCGATTTTATCCTGATTTATATCAAAAACCTGACCCTGCGATAATCCTTGTTCATTCGTAAATCTGTCAAAGTTATACCGGTAGCTTTCTTGAGCATTAATAGATGGCAGCAAAAACAATCCCGCCAGAAAAACTAATACATATCTCATTCTGCCATTGTATTAAAAAATATTGAACAACCCCTATTCAGTTTTATCTTGCCTTCGCAAATTACATATTTTTACTGTTTAATCCGAATAAATACACCGTGAAATCATTTTGTGTGATATCACTACTATATTCATGTTGCTGTAGTTTCTCAAAGGTTATTGTTACACGAATATGTCGGCATATTATAAAGGAATTGTTTTGGAGATTTTTATGCTACTTTTTATTCGAGGTGATGTAAGTGTCTTTTTAGCATATAATTAGAGATTAGTGTGGTTATGGGTGCGCTTTGTGTGTATAGAATACGGATAGTGTTATTTTTCAAAATATTTTTCATTGTTTCAGTTAGTTAGCAGGAATATGAAAGTTTTTATGTTTTTTCGGTTCAAAATTACGTTTATTTTTTCCATCTTTGTCGACTTAATATGGCCATAAAAGTGCCTTACATCTGGCAAAAGAAGGGACTTTAGGCAAGGCCGAAATCACTTTATATTATGAGTAATATTAAAATAAGACTTACAATTCTGAATTTCCTTCAGTTTTTTGTTTGGGGGGCATGGTTGATATCTTTGGGTGGTTATATGATTCAAACCCTTAATTTCACGGGTGGCCAGGTTGGGAGTATTTATGCTACCATGGGTATTGCCTCACTTTTTATGCCTGCTATTATGGGAATTATTGCAGACCGTTGGGTAAATGCAGAGCGGGTATTAGGCTTTGCTCACTTAATAGGTGCTGTATTGTTGTTTTTTGCTGCAGGCGAAACTGATTTTGGGGTGCTTTATGTATTGTTGCTGCTAAACTCAATGATGTATATGCCAACCATTGCATTGGATAATACTGTATCTTACAGCATACTGGAACAAAACAAGTTTGATATAGTAAAATCTTTCCCACCAATTCGTGTATGGGGTACAATTGGTTTTATTGCTGCAATGTGGGTTGTAGATTTAATGGGATGGACAATTAGCCCGGTTCAGCTTTACGTGGCATCTGCTGCCTCTTTGGTGTTGGGTATTTATGCTATGACATTGCCGAGTTGTCCGCCAGAGAACAAAACCAAGGGAAGTTCCTGGGTTTCAGCTATGGGATTCGATGCATTTGTATTATTCAAAAAGCGAAAGATGAGTGTGTTTTTCATCTTTTCAATGCTTCTTGGAGCAGCCTTACAAATCACAAATACTTTTGGAGAGCCTTTTTTGCATGACTTTGCTTCGGATTTTGCTGATGCATTTGCGGTTCAGCATCCCAGCTTGTTAATGTCTATTTCTCAAATGTCCGA
This sequence comes from Salinivirga sp., assembly GCF_055145285.1. Taxonomy (NCBI): domain Bacteria; kingdom Pseudomonadati; phylum Bacteroidota; class Bacteroidia; order Bacteroidales; family Salinivirgaceae; genus Salinivirga; species Salinivirga sp. Next base: position 11,327 of record NZ_JBSRDC010000015.1, read on the forward strand.
GACGGTATTCATTCTGACTATACCATTTTTCCTAAAGCGTTTTGGTATTAAGAAGGTTATGTTGTTCAGTATGTTTGCCTGGGTGCTTCGTTTTGCATTTTTTGCCATCGGGGATCCGGGTGGCGGGCTTGTGTGGCTTGTTTTATCTATGATAGTTTATGGATTGGCATTTGATTTTTTCAATATTTCCGGATCTTTGTTTGTAGAACTCGAAGCGAAACCCAAAATCAGGGCAAGTGCTCAAGGGTTGTTTATTATGATGACCAATGGGTTTGGAGCCTTTTTAGGAGCAACAGCCAGTGGTCTGGTAGTAGATTACTTTACACGTGGTGGGGTTAAGCAGTGGGATCTCATTTGGTATTCTTTTGCAGCCTATGCCTTACTTATTGCCATATTATTTATGATACTTTTTAAGTACAGACACAACCCAAAAGCAGTGGAAAAGGCCGAGGAAGCAGGAAAAATTTAGTAAAATTTAAATCGAACTCACGTTATAATAGAAAGTTAAAGAGAGCGGGAATAGTATTATTCCTGCTCTCTTTGTTTTATTTCATCTCTAAGCTCTGAAGCAAGCTCATAATTTTCTTTTTCAATGGCTTCATTGAGCATTTTTTTTAGGTCTTCTAAAGTTTTTTGTGCATACTTTTCTTTTTGCTCCTCTCGCGACAGATTTGCTTTGCTTGCAGTTACTTCGGGCTCATCCGTTTTTTCTGCCTCTAATTCTATACCTGCTTTTTCCATTACTTCAGGAGTAGTGTAAATCGGACATTTAAAACGCAAGGCCAGTGCAATGCTGTCGCTGGTGCGAGCATCGATTTTTATTCGGCTATTGCCGTTGTCGCATGTAATTTCGGAGTAGAATATGCCCTCTTCAAGGCGGTTAATGGTTACATCAATGATATTAATACTATATGCGTCTGCAAAATTTACAAACAAGTCGTGTGTAAGAGGTCTTGGAGGTTTTAGGCCTTCGAGTTCAATGGCAATAGCCTGAGCCTCAAAGCCGCCAATAATGATCGGTATTCTTCTCTCTCCGTTATCTTCAGCAAGTATGAGCGCATAGGCTCCGGTTTGTGTTTGACTATAAGATATTCCCAGTACTTTAAGTTTGATTTTATCCATAAAGGCTTTATTCCGTTACATATCTACAAACTTACATAAATTTTTCCTGTTTTTTATACCGATCGATCGTTTCCCCGGGTTACACCTTTATTTAATTAAATGAGTCCTTTTTGATGTTTTTCCTCAATCTTGTCCAACATATCAATAGTCATTGCGGCCAGGTTGTATTGAGGGCTCCAGCCCCACTCTTTTTTCGCACAACTATCGTCCATCGAATTGGGCCAGCTGTCTGCAATCGTTTGCTTAGCCTGGTCAACCTCATAATTCATTTTGAACTCGGGAATATGCTTTTTTATCTCATCGGCAATCATTTCCGGGTCGAAACTCATGGCAGTAATATTGAATGAATTTCTGTGGATCAGTTTTTCAGGATTGGCTTCCATTAGATCAACAGAGGCTTTTACTGCATCGGGCATGTACATCATATCGAGGAAAGTACCTTTTTGCAGGTTGCAGGTGTACTTTTGATTTTTAATAGCTTCGTAATATATTTCAACAGCATAGTCTGTAGTTCCTCCTCCGGGTAAGGTGACATTGGAAATAATGCCGGGAAACCTTACTGAACGGGTGTCGACGCCAAAGCGTTGATAATAGTAATTACTTAAAAGTTCTCCGGACACTTTACAAACCCCATAAATTGTGTTGGGCTGCATAATGGTGTCTTGTGGTGTGTTGTCTTGTGGTGTGGTGGGCCCAAATGCACCTATAGAGCTGGGTGTAAAAACGGCACAATTATTTTCTTTTGCAATGTTGAGGCTGTTCTCGAGGGCTCCCATATTAATTTTCCATGCCAGTTCAGGATTTTTTTCGCCGGTAGCTGATAGGAGCGCAACCATATTGTAAATTGTATCAATTTTGTACTTTTTCACAATTTCATAGAAGCGATCACCATCTGTGGCATCTAATTTTTCCCAGGGTCCTTCAGAAAGTTTTTTGCATTTAGCTTCATCAATATCTGCAGCTACTACATTACTTGTTCCGTATTGCTTGCGTAAAAAAGGTACAAGTTCAGAACCAATCTGACCTCCTGCACCTACTACGAGTATGTTTTTCATTTTAAATGGTTTATTGATTAAATGTTACGAGTGTCGAATTGAAACAAATGTATATATTTTCAACCGGAAAGCTATATGCTTTTTTATTTTCTTTAACAGTAATATTAAGGCCTTACTTATTGGTTTTTACAAGGGTTTTATACATTACATTGAATAGGTCATTAAACCTTATGGGTTTGGTAATAAATTCATCGCATCCGGCTAAAAGGCACTTCTCCCTGTCATTGCTGAATGCATGAGCTGTTTGTGCGACTATTGGTATGTTTTTATCGATTTGTTTTATTTTTCTTGTGGCCTCCAGGCCATCCATCACCGGCATTTGCACATCCATTAGAATTAAATCTACCCGGGTTTGATTTTTTATGGTTTTTAATGCTTCATGTCCGTTTTTGGCATGTATAAGTTTGCAACCTGTATTGCGCAAAATTGATTTTAAAAGGAGGTAACTTCCTGCATCGTCTTCTACGGCTAATACGCTTTTGTTTTGAATGAAACTTATATCGGCAGGTGCATTCCTTTTCTCCGATCGCATGGGTGAGCTTATGTAAGGGAGTTTAATAGTAAATTCTGATCCCTTGCCGGGCTGTGAATCGACGCTTATTGCACCACCGAGCATTTCGGTTAGTTTTTTTGAGATAGCCAGCCCAAGTCCTGCGCCTCCATATTCTCTTGTATAGCCTTCTTCTACCTGCCTGAACCGTTCGAAAATAGTTTTGTGGAATTTGGGATCAATACCAATTCCGGTATCTTTTATTTTGATCAATAAAAACTCATGATGGCTGTCAAAGCCGGTACTTATTTTTATAGTACCCTTTTTTGTGAATTTAACTGCATTGGCAACAAGACTGTTGAGCACCTGTTGTAACCGGATTTTATCCGTATCGATAATTATTTGTTCAGGAATTTCCGGAAACGCTGTTTCAAAGTTAAGGTTGGGTTTTTTATAATGCGTTTTGTAGTATTTAAATGAATCCTGAAGCATTTCTTTAATGTTTACCGGCTGTATGTTGATACTGATCTGTCCGGTTTCCATTTTAGCAAGGTCTATAATGTCGTTTATAATATCTAACAGGAAATTGCTCGACTCAATAATGATTTTTATAAATTCTTTTTGTTCTTCCGGGTTTGTTTTGGGTTGATTCAGGAGTTGCGAAAAACCTACAATTCCATTCAGTGGTGTGCGGAGCTCATGCGACATATTGGTAAGGAAGGCTGTTTTAAGTTGGTCTGCCATTTCTGCATTTTCTTTGGCTTGCTGTAGTTCTTTGGTCATATGCTTTCTTTCTGTGACATCTCTGCCGAGCATTATGAGCCATGCTGGTTCGCCCTGATTATCGAAAATGGGGACTTTAATAATTTCGTAGGCACGTGGTGACTTTCGGCCCCGGTCAAAGACCATGTCATATTTGTATTGGTTTCTTTTGTGCCATGTTATAGTGTCTGTTTCCGCACATTTGGTATAAATGGCTTTGTTTTCGGGGTGAATAGTTGCCAGCTCTTTGCAGGTTTTTAAGAGGTAGGGTTGGTTGGTAATGCCATAAAGCTCCAACAATGGTTTGTTGGCGAGTATCCACCGGTTTTCTTTATCTTTCAGGCAAACGATATCGGGGAAGTGGTTGATTAAAGAATAGAGTTGTGTCTCGCGGTTTTTTAGTTCCATCTCGGTGGCCTTGATACGGGTAATGTCATCGAGCACGAGTGTCCAGCCAATGTTTTGACCTGTGGTACTGTAACGAATTGAAATGTTAACATAATACCACCTGATTTTACCCTTTAATTCAATTGGGATCTCTATGGTTTGTGCAACACCTTGTTTTTGTACTTTTATGCCGGTTTCCAGAACTTTTTCAATAAACTGCTCCGGCAATGGTAGCTCAGTATAATGTTTACCTGTGGGGTCAAAGCCTTCTTTTAATAAAAAATAATTTGTATTGTTGGGTTTATAAAAATTGATAATGAAGCCTTTATTGTCAACCACAATAATCCATTTTTGCAGCGATTCAAGTGTGGCCTTTAGCTTCATTTGGTTGGCACGCAAAAGTTCGGTTTGAATTTTTTGTTGTGTTTGGTCTGTAGTTATAATAAACGTATAAGTGGGTTTACCAGTGGATTTTTCTTTGTAAAAAATATTTGACAGGTATTTATTCTCTCCATTTTTTGTATGCCCCCAAAAGTTAATTTCAATAATATCTTCATTTTTAGGGTTCGGGTAGTGCTGTTTTATGCTTTCGCTGGAATCTGCAAGATGCCTGATATCTATGTTGTATAGTTCTTCGATTGGATAGCCTGTAATTTGTGCAAGTCGCTCGCTGATAAAAACTGTTTTTTCGTTTTCAATTACGGTTATAGCTTCATTAACTATTGCTGACAGGCTTAAGAATCGGGTTTCAGATTTGCTGAGTTTTTTGTTAATTTCTGCAATTTCAAGATTTTTCGACTCCAGAATTTCGTTTTTGATTTTGATTTTTTTGTTCTGAGCTTCGTATTCTTCATATAAGTTAAGATACTCATGACGCTGTTTTTTGAGCTTAACCTCCAGCGATTTATGTGCCGATATGTCGCGTGCGTCAACCACAATGCCTTGTACCTCAGGGTCGTGTAGTTTATTTATGATTGTTATTTCGAGGTCCCTGGTCTCCCTGGTGTAAAGTGGATTGGTTTTGACCTCCGTTTTTATTTCAGCATCGGGGGTTCTTATAATTTCATCTAAAGACTCAAAAAACAAGGTTCGGCTTTCCCTTTCGAAAATGGAGTCGATGGTAAGTTTCTTGAAAATATTTTCGGTATTTTGTCTTAATATTAACCTTCCATTGTGAATATGCTTGATGTTGAGGTCCTGGTCAATAATAATATTGAGCCCAAAGTTATTTTGTATAGATGCTTCAAGTCTGGCTGTTTTGTGCTGTATGTGTGCAAGATTATTTGTGTCTTTGGTGATGTCTAATAACAACCCCATCCTTGTGTTAGGATTTGTGGTCTTTTCGGGGGTAATTCGAAACCAGATGTATGCTCCTGAAGTGTGACGAAATCTTATATCGAAAGCATTAATAGCTGCTTGCTGTTGAAGCTTTACAATGAAACGCAACCACTTTATTTTGTCTGAGGAGTGAATAATTTGATAAAGCTGCCTGGCTAAATTATCGTTGGTTTCTTCTAATCCAAGCTTTTCTCTAAAATGCTGATCTACGTCAATATGAGAGGTGCTCTTGTTCCACACCCATATGTATGTGGCTTGCTGATGCAGGAGTTGCCTCAGGCTGTCATTTTCTGAGCTCAAAAGATTTTTTTTGTTTGATTCGTGGCCCTGATGAAATCCTGCCTCTGTCATTGCTAAATATTATAGTCGAATAATAGTTAAATTTTTATTATCTAACAAGTTTTGAGATGAAAGCTTTAAGGCAATTCCGCGTTAAAAATGTGATATGGCCGCTGTTAAAAAAAGTGAAAGTACTAAGAAAATGAATGTAATGCGTTGTAAACCACTGGTTTTTGCAATTATTCTTGTTTCACCCTGATGACGAGTTAATTGAATGACAAACAGGTGGTTGTTGGCTTTTGGGGGTAATTAAATAAATAAATCAGATGTGATTTTATCACTTATAAACATTCCGTTGCGGGTCAGATAATATTTGTTGTCTTTCGATTGCACATGGCCCGATTTTAAATATTTCTCAAGGTTTTCTTTTAGTTGGCTGAGATGTTTATCAGAAAAATGATTTACAATATATTCCGTATCAATGCCCCAATATGTGCGTAACCCGGTCATCAGATACTCGTTAAATTGATCTTTTGTGGTTAGTTTTTCCTGTTCCCTGATATCGTCATGTTTTCTTTCTATGCGCAGATATTTGCTTATATCAGGCATGTTCCAGTACCGGTAGCTGCCATCGAAGCTATGTGCTGCAGGGCCTAATCCAAGGTAGGGTTTGTTTTGCCAGTAGTTGACGTTGTGTTTTGAGAACCTGCCCAGTTTTCCGAAATTTGATATTTCGTAGTGAATAAAATCGTTGCTTTCGAAGAATTCAGCCATGCGTGAAAATTGCCAGTGGCTCACCTCTTCATCGGGTGGGGTAAGTAAACCACTTTTTTTAAGTTTATCGAAAACGGTGTTTTCTTCGTATGTTAAATGATAGGCTGAAATATGTTGTATGTTCATTTGCACAGCTTTATTAAGGGTTTTCTCCCATTCAGCCTTTGTCATTTCTGGTAAGCCGTATATTAAATCGATGCTTATGTTGTCGTATCCCTCATTTTGCAAAGCTTCTACCGCTTTTAGTGCGCCGTATACTTTGTGACGTCTGTTCATCAGTTGGAGGTGATAATTATAGAATGCCTGGATACCCAAACTAACTCTGTTGATTTGGGTTTTTGCCAATTGCTTTACATAATACCTGGATATATCATCCGGGTTTACTTCAATGGTTATTTCGGGAAAATCGGAAACGTTAAAATTTTTGTGAATGGCATCAAGCACTTCATTTATTTTGGCTGGTTCAAGCAGGGAAGGTGTGCCTCCGCCAAGATATATGGTTTCTATAGTTTCATTTTTTAAAAAGTCCTTACGTAAATTTATCTCGAAAAGCAGAGCTTTATAGAAAGGCTCCTGCAGCCGGGCATCTGTAATAGTATAAAAATCGCAATAATAACAGCGCGATTTACAGAACGGATAATGTATGTAGATACCTGCCATAAGTAATGGACCCTTTGAAGTTAAGCTCAAAATTAATGAATATTATTTATAAAAACCTCTGCAATCAAGCATTTTATCATAAGATATAACCATAAAAAGCGTATTTATTTTTTATAGCTAATTTCTTTACAAAAACCTGACCAGATGTTTCTTTTAACCCTTATACGATGAGGGCTAAGCTTGGATTCTTTTTTCACCAATAAGTTTCTGTTGTTTGTCAAAATTTATCACTTCAAATGATAATAAAATGTTAATTTCGGGTTTTTGTCATTTGAATATTTTAAAAATATGGGGTACGCTAAACTAAAAAATAGAATCCTTGCCGGTAAGGGTTATAAAAAGACAGTACTTGACTGGAGCTTGCTTTCTTCCTGGATTGCAACTATAACATTTTTAAGCCTGATTCCTGCCAATAGGGTTTCAATGAACTTTTTTTATTTTAGTCAGGCCGATAAAGTTATTCATTTTGTATTTTATTTTGGCTTTTCCATGCTACTCTTCAGGTTATTATATAACTCAAAAATGAAAATTGACAGAAGCATTTTAATTGTTGCTGCAGTTATTCCCATAGTTTATAGCGGCATTATTGAGTTGATGCAGGAATATTTGGTGGCCACCAGAAATGCGGATTTTTTCGATTTTGCAGTAAATATGATTGGAGCTATTGTAGCTACTATTTTATACCGGTATTTACTTAGATTTGAATTTAACCGTTTCTATACTAAAGAATTCTCCTAATTTTTGCTGTGCTTTTGAGCGCATGTGTATTAAAATCGAAGCCAGTGATTACATTTATACCCGGTTTTTTCCCGGGGGTAAAACTACCAAGGTCATCCCATCCCATAAATTTTGCAGCGTTCAGGGTTGCCCACGCAAGAATTCTATTAAAGGGCAGGTTTAATTTTTGTTGAAGTATTTTTATTTCGTCAAGCAGCGATAATGATGCACCACTTGCTGTACTGTCTGTTCCGAGCATTATGGGGAAATCAGCTTTTTTTAGTGTTTTTATGTCTGGTAGTTGACCAGTAATTTGTTCATTGGAACTTGGGCATAACACCCATCCTGTTGGTGCTTTACGGTTTTGCAGCAAATGATTAATATCTTTTTCTTGTGTAAAGGTATTATGGATAAGTAATAAGGGGTTTTCATTTATAAACGAAGGTAAACTTTGCAGGGAGCTTTTGCCTGTATGCTGAAATTGGTCATCAATGAGATTTAATTTTTTGAACAAATCCATGAGTTCTCCCGCGCCATTGTGGAACATTTCGTTTTCAGCTGCAGCTTCCTGGTTGTGAATAGATAACATTTGGCTTGGCTTAATTTCTTTTTGCAATAGCTCCCATAGTTTTGGAGAAATTGAATATGGAGCGTGAGGCGTAATGAAGGCGGGCAGGCCAGATGCATTAAAATCAGCAGCAACTTTTTTTGTGTGCTCAAGTCGTTTGTTGGCTATTTGCGACTTTAAGCCGGTTATTTCAGCAAAAGTGTAGTACCGTATTCCTGATTGTTTTTTAATTTCTTTTGTTTTGCTTGTATTAGCAATATCGGCTACGGCAACGGTGCCGTTTTTATACATGAAATTATCGGCCCTTTCAATACTGTCCATATAATCTTCTGGTCTATGCGACGCCATCATGTGTTCAATAAAATGGGGCATTCCTTTGCCTTCAGGCAACACCCTTGGCACCCAGCTATATTCAAGGTGGGTATGCATATTGATGAGTCCCGGAACTAAAACCCCATTGAGAAATTCGGTATGTGCCAGCTCCAGCATTTTGCCATCAAAGTTGTATACCTTTCGAATTGTACCATCGTCATCCGTCTCCACAATGCCATTTCGTATTGGTGGCCCATCAACCGGGAAAACATAATTGGCAGATATTCTCCTCATTTTTTCAGGTGGTAATGGATTTTGGTTTTATTTGATGCGGTATGATTACCTTTTGATTGTATTTTTTTTGCACTTTTCAAATACAATCCACATTCGGGACACACCTTTGTGTAGGGAGTTACAGGAGTATTGCATGCCGGACAATGTTCCGCTTCCGGTTCATTTACTGGAATTGCATCATTTTCCTCGCGGATGGCATCTACGTGTTTGTGCAGATAATTTCGGGCGCCCTTGTCATTGATTACGTAAATGGCAAAGGCAATGCCGGTTACAATTATGCTACCTACTACGAGCATACGCCAGTTGGTAAAACCGGCTAAAAACAATACAGCGAGATACATGAAGAATATGAGTGGCCCCAATGAAGGCACCCATAATTTGTAAGTAAGTTTGGTGCTGGTGGTTTTCAGGTATAGTTTGTGTTCAGCAAAAAATGGAATATCCCGGGTGTTGATGATGACTGTGTGTTCATCCACTTCAGTTTCATTTTCAGGAAACTGACTCGCTAATTCCTGAATATTCATTTGCCGGGACAACAATATGTTTCCCTTAATCCACATTAAATATCCTCCGAAATAAAGTAGCGCACCAGCTCTTTTGAAATTAGAGAATCACCTCCTAGTGAGTCATTTTCGCGTCTTATTTCCTGTCTGATAAGGCCTATTTTAGGTGCATAAATTTCTTTGGTCATCCAGGGGTGGGCAGCGGTATCTTTAAAGTACTCCTGAACAATAATACAACTGTCAAAAGTTTGCTGATCATTATTGGCTATGGGAGCTGTAAGGGTAACCGTAGTGTCATTGTTAACCACCCTTCTTCTCATTACTCCATTTTGCCAGTAAGTTACTATCCAATCATCGTTTGTCGATTCTGAAAGTAATTTTTTCAATGGCACCCTGTTATCGTTTTGTGTAATAGAATATTCATACACATATTGGTTATCAATCATGGGTACATATACCTCGTTTGTGGTGACATTTGTTTCCAGTTCTTCGTAATAATTGTGTTTGTGGTAGCCAGGCGATACTTTTACGGTTGTACCATCGGAATATACCCAATAAGATTCGGGATAGGCCGGAAAGTAATCTTTTGGGAATATATATTCTATATCAGTATCTTTGCAGCCACCCAAAATGCCTAATAGTACAAGAAGTAATGTTATTTTCTTCATAATGTTGAATCTTCGTTTTGTTTTCAGGCCTTAGTGTGCTCTCCTAATGTTTTTTTGTTTTTCTGTACCCAATAAATTAAACCTATACCGATTGCTATAAAAGGTAAACTGAGCCATTGGCCCATATTTAATTTCATGGTTGCTTCAAATCCAACCTGATCTTGTTTTATAAACTCTATTAAAAATCGTGCACTAAACAAAAGTACTAAGAATATGCCAAATATTTGGCCATTAAGTTGTTTGGCTCTGATTTTCAGGAAATGGAAATGTAGACCAACAAAAATCAGCAAATAGCTAAGTGCTTCGTAAATTTGTGTTGGATGTTTGGGAACTGTTTCGCCTTTTATTTCAAAAATTACACCCCAGGGCAGACTGGTTTCTATACCATAAATTTCAGAATTGAAAAAATTCCCCATTCTGATAAAGAAACCTCCTAATGCTACAACTATTACAACCCTGTCGAGGATCCAAAGATAAGGCACATTGATTTTTCTGGCATAGAGCCAGAGGGCAAGTAAAATACCAACGGCTGCTCCATGGCTTGCAAGCCCCCCTTCCCAAACGAAAAGTATTTCGTGCGGCCTTGATAAATAATACTCTGGTTGATAAAAAAGTGTATGTCCAAGCCTTGCACCTATCAGCGTGCCAAGAAAAACATAAATACTAAGTTTTTCCAGCAATTCCTCTTTGAGCTTATCATACTCAAAGTATTTTTTCATTATTATGTAACCAAAAAAGAAAGCAAAGGCAAACATGAGTCCGTACCAGCGTACGCCATGTCCCCAAATTTCGAATATCTCGGGATCAAAGTTCCAGTGTATTGCTTGTAATATCATGTTTTTTCTGCAAATTTATAAGTATTGTCGGTTATAGCTTTCAAATTTAGCGTTAAATTTTACTACAAGTTTTTCGGCTTTATGTTTTATCCAAAATCTGCAAGTAAAAAAATTAAGGCATGTTTGCGGATTCATACACAAGTATTGTGAACATAATAAATTAAATTCTTGCGGATTTTAGGTTAAAAAAACGCCATTAAGAATCAACCAACTTGTATTATCATGTAATTTTTTATTCCGGGTTATTCTTCTCCCAATCATATTTTTTCTTTTTGGGTTTCATCGGGAGCATCACAGCAGCGCAGCCTGCTTTTCCGTCTTTGAATTTTATGGTCAGATAATAAATGCCGGTTTTGTTACACCTGAAACCAAATGAGCTATCTATTTGTTTACCAGCTTTATTCACATTGCTGCCGTACAATCTAAAGTCATCATACAATTTAATTACGGCAATACCTTTTTTGTTTTTGTCATTAGCTGTTGTAAATCTGTAGAAGGTACCTTTGTTCAGATAAACCGAAAAATTAGCAGTACTGGATTGCTGTTTGTTCAAAGATTTGCCAAATCTTACCTTGAAATGTTTGAGGTAGGTTGTTTATTTAAGTTTAACCTTGCAAGAACCAATCAGTGAATTATTGCACTGCCCATATCCCGACAGATTATAAACAGAAAAGAGCGCTAAAAAAATTAATCTGATACTCATAATTCAATGCATATATGACCGGGTGACCATAAATATAGCATTATCCTATAGGTTACATTATTCTTTAACAGCTACTCTAAGGTTTTCAATAATCCAGGCGCCCTTGTTCTCAAGGGAATTGATGGCTTTTTCAGGCAAAACTATGGTGCTTGTAGAATGTTTCTCAAATTCAAATGTTTTTGCCAGGCTATTGTTTATTAGAATATCGAACTTACTGACCTTAAGGTAGCCATATTCTTTCAAGTCTTTGAGGTTACTTTGATCAAGCCAAATGGTAAAAATAGTAGGGTCAACTTTTGGTCCTGTTTCTATTTCTTCTTCTTCTGGTTGTTTCAGAAAATCTGGTATGTCGTCCTCTTCGTTTTGTATTTTTTGTAATTCTTTACGAACAAAAATTCTTACATAATTCTCAAACTTTTCATCCTGAAAAATGATATAATTTTCTCCCACAGTGTAAGCGGTGGTTTCATATTGTCTGACTTCAAGGGGGCGACAGCCATTACCAGGCACTTCCTGGCAAGGGACATCAGAAACCTTCCCGGTTTTCAAATCAATTTTTTTGAATTCGTTTTTATAAACATCTGTATTGGCATATAAATATTTTCCATCTACATCAAAAACGCTGTTGTATAACTCTACACGCTTTGCTTTAATCCTTAATTCCTGCACGGGCTCCCATGTATAGAGCCTGTAAATATACAGATGAATGTAGCGGTAGCTGGTAGCAGCAAAGGTCATAGCAAGGTAATTATTGTGCTTGTCAACCTTAACTTCGAGTAGCTGACCTCTTTTATGCGTTGGGCCTTTGATTCTTTTTTCAAAGCGGTAATCTTTCAGCATTTCTTCAAGCGGTTGCGCACTTATTGGTTGCAACGCAAATAATGATAAGAGAAATCCAATGACTAGAGCCCTTTGCATAAGCTTGGGTTTTGTGCTTTTCGAAAAATCAGCTTCTTGATTTATTCATCAAGCTTTTTTAATAAACTATTTAGCGATACTTTTTCACGCAATATTTGCGGAATATTATCAATCTCTATCCTTCTTTGCTCCATGGTATCCCGGTCCCGCAAAGTAACGGTATTATTTTCTAATGTCTCATGATCAACTGTTACAGCATAAGGTGTGCCAATTGCATCCTGTCTTCTGTAACGGCGACCAATGGAATCTTTTTCTTCGTAATGACAATTAAACTCATATTTAAGTTCACGAATAATTGCTCTTGCTTTATCCGGCAAGCCGTCTTTTTTGGTCAATGGAAGCACAGCCAGCTGAATGGGTGCAATAGCTGGTGGTAGAGCCAAAACTATCCGCTGGTCTTGCTTGCCACTTTCTTTTTCTATGGTTTCTTCTTTGTAGGCAGCACTCAACACTGCTAAAAACATTCTATCTAATCCGATGGATGTTTCAACTACGTAAGGAACGTAACTTTCCTGCCGCTCATTATCGTAATACTGGATTTTTTTACCAGAAAACTCCTGATGTTTATTTAAATCAAAGTCGGTGCGCGAATGTACACCTTCTAATTCTTTAAAGCCAAAGGGAAACCGGAACTCTATGTCGGTGGCTGCACTGGCATAGTGTGCCAGTTTTTCGTGATCGTGGAATCTGAGCAGTGTATCGTCGTAACCCAATGCTTTGTGCCACTTCATGCGTTTTTCTTTCCATGTGTCAAACCATTTTTCTTCGTTACCTGGCTGTATGAAATACTGCATTTCCATTTGCTCAAATTCGCGCATACGGAAAATGAATTGGCGTGCCACAATTTCATTTCTGAAGGCTTTGCCTATTTGGGCTATGCCAAAGGGTAGGTTCATTCGCCCTGATTTTTGCACATTGAGATAATTTACAAAAATTCCCTGAGCCGTTTCGGGTCGCAAATAAATAGTTGATGCGCCTTCATTGACTGAACCAAGTTTGGTGTCAAACATCAGATTAAATTGGCGCACATCTGTCCAGTTTTTACTGCCACTTACAGGGCAGGCAATTTCTGCATCTTCAATAATTTGTTTTACCTCTGCCAGGTCATCATTATCCATGGAAGTTTTAAAACGCTGACGGGTTTCATCTATCTTTTTCTGGTTAGAAAGCACGCGCGGGTTTGTTTCGCGAAATTTGCCCTCTTCAAAATCATCACCAAACTTTTTGAGGGCTTTTTTTATCTCTTTATCAATTTTCCCCTCTAATTTTTCAATGTATTCCTCTATTAAAACATCAGCACGGTACCTTTTTTTCGAATCTTTATTGTCAATTAAAGGATCGTTAAAAGCATCAACATGTCCTGATGCCTTCCAAACCGTAGGATGCATGAATATGGCCGAATCGATACCCACAATATTTTCATGCAGCATTACCATTGATTTCCACCAGTATGCTTTGATGTTATTCTTTAGTTCCGCTCCAAGCTGTCCGTAATCGTAAACAGCACTTAAACCGTCGTAGATTTCGCTACTTGGAAAAATAAATCCATATTCTTTCGCGTGCGATATGATCTTCTTAAATATATCTTCCTGACTCATAGTATAATCCTTCTAAAATTTGCGCCAACAAAAATATGTTAAATATATGGCTTTTCATAAATGTTTTTATGATTTGTGGGTTTTTCATGATGGAAAGTATCCAATAACTTATAGCATGAAATATCTTCATCAATAAACGAACCAGGTAAAAATATTTATGTATAAAATTGTTTTTTATCGACATAAAGGAATTGAAAAGCTTTTATGCTAATAAATTAAGAGTTTTTTATTTCTTTTGTATGAGAAATTGAGGTTGTCTTAAAGCCTTCACATTATTGATGATTTTGATTCGTATAGGTAGCGTTTTTTGTGAAATAGCATCAATTTTTATTACGAAGAGAAGAATCTAATTATTAGCCATTAGTATGTTAAAAACCGGACTTAAAATATTTTTCGTACTTGCAGCCATTGCAGCTATAGTTTTGGGATATTTTTATTTCTTTGAGCGAAATAAGCATGTTCCGGATCCATTAGAGGTATTCGATAAAGAGGGGATAGTTTTAAGGATTAATAAGCCTGAGAAACTGATTGATGCATTTCAAACTTCCGGGTATGCTTCAAAAAGTCAGGTGCTGGATACTGCTTTTATTGAAACACTACAACAAATGCTGCTCGTGAAAAAACACGAAAAAGTCAAACATATTTTTATGGTGTTTGGTACCACTGATTCTGCATTATCTTCTTTAATTGTTTTTCAAAATTATACTTATCGGCATGCTCGTGATGTTATAGATATTTTTTATAATCATTTTAGTAAGAAGCAAAAGATTGTAGAGAAAATCAAAGACGGGAACCAGTATTTTAGTGTATATGAAGATAATAAACCCAAATTGTTTTTTGGCGAAAAAGAAGGCCTGGTAATACTCAGCCATAATAGAGAGACACTACTTTCCGGTCTGGGGCTAATTGATAGAAAAAAGGATTCTAATATATTATCAAAGTTAAATAACACCGCCAGTAAAGATGTGGCTGCCAATTTTTTCATCAATATTGAATCGTTTGTTGATGAAGTTGGAGGAACATTACTATCCAAACCGGATTCATCTGCCCTTTATGCGCAAACAATGGTATTAGACGTGCATTTAAAACAGGACGAAGTATTGTTAAGTGGGCTTTCAAATCCCGGAAGGGGAAGCCTCGGTGCATTTATAGCACAAGCGGACCAACGTATATTTAGTTTCCCTGAGATTATTCCGGAAGATGCTGCTGTTTTGTATCAGATAGCAGCTAATGGACTCATAGAAGAGCTCCATGAAAAAAACAGACTGCCAAATAATGTGTTGAGCTGGATGAAAAGTTGGTCAGATAACGAGATGGTTCTTTTTGAATCAGGCAACAACAAAGGAATAGGCTTTAAAACTAAAGGCAAATCGCTTGCCATTAATGCTTTGGAGAATTATAAAAAAACCATTGATAATAAATTAAGCGTAGAAAATTACCGTTTCGACAGGGAAACATCATTCGATATTTTTCAGGGTGATTTTAGTTGGATTAATTCTTTTGTTCCTGCTTTTTTTATGAATAAAAACATTTTTAAGTATGCAGCTGCCTCAGGAGAATACATAGTGTTTACTACCCAAAAGAGCCTGTTACAGGGCATATGTCGAAATACTATTCTGCAACAAAACCTTAAAACCAGTTATCAGTTTAAACAGCATGAGCCCTATCTTTCATCGGCAGCAAATATGGTAGTTTACAGCAAGTTTACAGCTTCTGCCATTGCGCCCTATTTGAATAATACAGGCGTTAAAAATCTTGAGCAGCTTCAACTATTTGACATGTTTGATGCTTTTGCCTGGCAAATGACAGGGAGCGGCAAGAATCTTTACAACCATTTGATATTTTTCAGTAACGGGTCAAATATATCGAAGAGTAATATACGGTGGAAAACCAAACTACAAAGCTCAGCAGCACTTAAACCCATAATTGTAAAAAATCACAACAATAACACAGACGAGATATTTGTTCAGGATCAAAAAGATTTTATTTATCTGATCAACAGGAAAGGTCGTATTTTGTGGCAAAAGAAACTGGACGGGCCTATTTTAAGTAAGGTTTATCAAGTGGATAAATACAAAAACAATAAGTTGCAATACCTTTTTAATACAGCAGCAAATATATATTTGATCGACCGAAATGGTAATGATGTGGAGCGATTTCCAGTGAATTTGCCAGTGCATGCTTCTACAGGGCTGTCAATGTTTGATTATGAGCAAAATAAAAGCTACAGAATTTTCATCCCTCTTGAAGACAAACGATTACAATTATACGATATAGATGCAAATATCATTGCCGGGTGGGAATTTAATAAGTCAGATGAAATTGTTACTACGCCCATCCAGTATTTTCGGTTTCATGATAAAGACTATATTGTATTTGCCGACGCCGTGAGGCATTATATTCTCAACCGCCGGGGACAAACACGCATAAAACCAACAAAAATGGTGGGGAAGTCGCCCAGGAATAAAATTTACTTTGATAAATACCAGGCACGTTGGGTCTCAACTACTACCCGCGGGGAGGTGCATTATATCGACTTGTCAGGAGAAGTAGAAACAAAAGAATTAACCAAACTGAACAGCAATCATCATTTTCTGTTTGCCGATATTACCCGTGATGGTAAATCTGATTATATTTTTGTAGACGGTAAAGATTTAAATGTTTTTGATCAATCGGGAGCGCCGGTTTTTCATTACACTTTTAAAAACATCATAACCGAACCGCCTGCATTTTATGTGTTTTCACGGCACAAAGCCGGTATAGGCATCGTTGATCAAAAAGCTGGTAAAGTCTACATGTTTAATCGCGACGGGAATCAATTTAAAGGGTATCCTTATCCCGGAATTACGCCGTTTACCATCAGCCATATTACCGGATTTAGCGGATTTCAGCTTATAGTAGGAAATTTCGACGGGTTTTTATATGATTATCAATTACCATAAATTTACATTATGGATCAATTATTTGCGGCTTTTATTATTATAGGCGTTATGCTGGAAATATATGAACTTAACCGGGCCAGATTAGTTTCATTACCAACCCGGAAATTCTTAGCACTACTGACCTCATTATTGTCATCTGCTATTATATATGGCTTGTTTATAATAGCCGGCTGGTATGCCATGGCCCTGCTTCCGGAACTAAGCTTTGTAGCAAAGAAATTTTTAACGGTGGCACTTATTGCCATTATGGTGGCTTATAGTTTGTTCCGCGATAAACGATACAACAAAGCCGGTAAAATGATTTACAGCAATTTCAATTTGTTTTTGCTTATACTCGTGGGCCGTGGAATACTTCATTTAATTACAGGGTTTATTCTTGCATTAATGGCAGTTCCCGGACTTTGGGTGCTTCAAAGTTATGCTTTTGGAATAGTTGTTTTTGGAATAGGTGTCATATTGGCCAAAGGCGATCGGGTCAGAATCTTTGGCATTAGTGTTGGATACATTAAAGTAGTTTCTTACGCAATAGCAACACTTTTGATTTTAATAAACTGATGATATGATAATTTTAAAATTTTTGCTCATCGTATTCGTGATATTTTATGTAATCTTACTGCTCGGCAGATTATATATCCGTCGCTTTATCAGAAAAAACAGCCGCCAGTATCAGCAGCAAAAAGAACAGAAACAATACGATAGTAAGCGCCACAAAAAAGGGGAGACTTTTGTACAATATAAACCAGACGAGAAAAAGAACATTCCGAAAGACGAAGGAGATTATGTAGATTACGAAGAAATTAAGTGATCCAGTTTTGCACACACAGGAAACTTTTCTATATTTGCAATCCCAATTTAGCCCGGATGGCGGAATTGGTAGACGCGCTGGTCTCAAAAACCAGTGGGCTTTGCCCTTGCCGGTTCGACCCCGGCTCCGGGTACCAGGGTCGTTGAATTTCAACGACCTTTTTTTAAAACAAAACCCCAAATTCTAAGATGAATCGGGGTCTTTGTTGTTGGCTTAAATAAGCCATGAATATAAAGTCTTCAGTTATTGAGTTGGCCCAGGATTAGAAATCGCATAGCCGGGTCGAAAATCACCTACTTCTATTGTTAGGTATTTTGAATTAGAATCTCCTGGTAATAAAATGTAATTGACAGTTGCAGAAAAGGTTTGCCTGCCAGCTGGTTGCCATGTCCTAGTGTCAATCCACTCAATATAACCATGTACGGTTCTTACTTCAAAAGCACCATCTTCATTTTGAAACCATTCTGAAGGAATTGTATATCTGTTATCTCCAGGCCAGTTGAAATGCCATTCTGGTTTATCATATGCTGGTGGCAGTGGTGATCCAACATTTGAATAAGAAACGTGAACATCAGGATAACTTTGACCAAATGCGGTCAATGATAATAAAGCAATAACTGCTAAAACAATAACTTTTTTCATAACACAATGTTTTTAGTTAATAAATAAGTACGATCAAATTTATTTATTAATTTTGAAATAACAAAATACTTTTTTTAGCATATCTTCTGATCTGCGAGGACAAGTCAATTAGAAGAAAAATATTTCTTTAATTCTTGCCTCAAGAATAAGGTGCTGTTATATTGGCCTTTATTGTATATTTATCTCCTACTTAGATATTTGATGCTTTCGAACTGCTCTGAAAAATAACACAACATTAACAATATTGACTTATTTTATTTTCAACTCTGCTATTTCCAACCTTTTTAGCTTTTTTCCAATCTTTGCATGCACCTTTCCTAATCATTTAACCTCATTTTGCAATCGCCCCGAAGCTCCAGTAATTTTGGATCGTTGCCTCTTATTTGAATAGCGCGGTCAAAATCATCTATCGCTTTCCTGAACTTTTTTAGTTCCATCAGCAATATTGCCCGGTTTCTGTATGCTGGGAAAAAGTATGCATTATAATCAATGCTTTTTGTAAATAATTCGTATGCTGCCTGCTTATTACCCTCTAAAAGTTTTAAATAGCCCTTATTGTAGTATGCCTCCGAATAAGTAGAATCATATTTTATAGCTTTATTCATAGCATAAAGCGCTTGTCCATATTGTTTTGTTTTTAGCAAAACACTTCCCGCATTGAGCCAGGCTGGTGAAAAATCTTGCTGTATCTTCAACACATTTTCATATGAATGGTAGGCCTTTTCAAGTTTACCTTTTTTATGATAAGCATTTCCAAGGTTGTAATGTGCAATGTACATTTTAGGCTCAATATTTATAGTCTGCCGGAAGGTTTTAATAGCTGCATCATATCTGTTTTCACTGGTATATGCTTTTCCTTTCATATTAAGCACCCAGGCATTGTCCGGATATTTTTTCTGCACATCACTCCATAGAGCAATGCTATTCTTCCAGGTTTTATTTCTCTCAAACGCATAGATTGAAAGACCTGAAATGTATATGAAGGTAAAGAACAATAATAACTTACGGTTAAGATTAACCTTATCTATCAAATAATATAAAATGATAAAAACACCGATTGATGATATGTAAGTATACCTATCCGCCATCATAAAAATACCAATTTGGGAGGGAAATATTTTCAATACCAGTACTATATTAAAAGTAAAAAATGCCAGCCCAAATAAATATACCCTTTTTTGCTTTTTATAGAAATACCAGAATAAAAATAAAATGAGTGGTATTATTAAAAGGAGAGTAGTGTACCATGATTTGGTTTCATTTAAGATATCATCAGGGTAAGGGTAAAAAGCAGATAAATTTAATGGGATTAGTAGTTTAATGAAGGACAACAAATAAGCGTAACTTGCGGAAGATAACCTTTCAATGGTGGTTAAGTTAATTCCAACCTGGCTATTCTCATTTATTGCTCCATGCCCTCCAAGCGCAACAAGTCCAAAGATTAATGCAATGAGAAAAAACGGTATTTTTTCCAAAATTACTGATTTGGAAAATAAACTTCTCCCCTTTAAATAATCTACCGCTATGAGAGTGACAGCAAGTGTGACAGCCTGCCCTTTTACACCCAAACTCAGCAAAAACAACAAAAGTGAAAGGATAAAAAACTTCCAGTCTCTTTTATCAAGGTAACGAATATAACTTAACAGCGCACTAAAAAAAAATACGCCCAATAATACATCTTTCCTTTCCGAAAGCCAGGCTACACTCTCGGTATGCATGGGATGTATAGCAAAAAGAACAGTAGTGAAAATGGCCAGGTAGTCATCATTAAACAGTTTTCTTATCATTAGAAATACTAACCATGAGGTCAAAAGATGAAGTAGAAGATTATTTAGATGATACAACCAATGGTCGTAGCCAACCAATTGGTATTCAATTGCCCAACTAAGTAATGTGATCGGTTGATATAAATTGTCATAATATTCTGTAAACATCTGTTGAATATTCTCTGCAGAGAGATCTCTAATTAAGTAATTTTCAGTGATCAGACGATCATCATCATAATTAGTGAATTCATTTTGGAAGGTAGGAAAATAGATCGTAACAGTGAGGATAACTGTAATTATTAGCGCGAGATATCGCTGATTTTTAGTCAGTGCTTTTTTCATAAAGGGATTCTTTTTGCTGAATCAAATATAATAAAGATACTTTAAGATCAACCGATATTATAGCGAGAAAGCTTTGCGTAAATGAATTATTGATGTTGTTCAAAATTGAATCAACATTTTTTTAACTTTGAACCCATATTTTGTTTTACAAGCAGTTCGTTTCAATTAAGCTTTATCAATTTAGAACATTTAAAATGGAGTCAGGTAAGGAATTCTCTAAAAACGAAAAACAGCGGAAATTTGATATCCGTTACCTTGAGATGGCCCGTATTTGGGCCAAAAACTCCTATTGCAAGCGCAAAAAGGTTGGAGCGCTTATTGTAAAAGACCGCCAAATTATCTCTGATGGTTACAATGGCACCCCGGCGGGGTTTGAAAATGTGTGCGAAGACCAAAACAACATTACCAAACAATATGTTCTACATGCTGAGGCAAACGCCATTACAAAAGTTGCTAAAACCAACAATAGTAGTCAAGGCGGTACACTTTATGTAACTACTTCACCGTGTATTGAATGTTCAAAACTGATTATTCAGGCCGGAATAAAGAAAGTTGTGTTTACCGAATTGTATTCTAAACACGAAGGGCTGGAGTTGCTGGAAAGGGCCGGGGTTGAGGTATTGCATCTGCCCGATGAGGAAGCTAAAAAACAAAACCGGCATCAATAAGATGATAGAAATATTTTCGTTCTATAATAAAGTAAATTCACATTATGAATTATAAAAACTCACTGAAACACATATTATATCCTGCAATAATTGCATTGTCGATAATTATCGGGATTTTGACACATCGCTATTTCTTCCAGTCTGCACCTGCAGTCCAGAAAATATCAGGAGAACCTTCCAAAATAGATATACTTTTGCAAAAAGTAGCTATCGATTATGTGGACAAAGTAAACTATGATTCCTTACAGGAAAACGCTATTCCGGAAATTGTAGAGAATCTCGATCCGCACTCAGCTTATATTCCTGCGCGATTAAAAAAAGAAGTAGATGCCCCAATTATGGGTGAGTTTGACGGTATTGGCGTGCAGTTTAACATTCGTCACGATACGGTCATGGTTATTCAAACTATTGTCGGAGGTCCTTCCGAAAAGGTCGGCATTATGGGCGGCGACAGAATAGTGAAAGTGAATGATACCGTAATTGCAGGTGTTGATATTTCGACACGCGAGGTAATGAAAAAGTTAAAAGGTAAACGCGGCACAAAAGTAAATGTAAGTGTTAAGCGTCCTGCCACCGAAGAATTAATAGAATTTGAAATTATAAGAGATAAAATACCATTGTATAGTGTAGATATTTCGTACATGTTGAACGACAATACTGGCTATATTAAGGTTAGTAAGTTTTCCATGAATACTTATAGCGAATTTATGCAAGGTGCCAATAAGCTCAAGGCCAAAGGAATGAAGAAACTTATAGTAGATTTGCGTGGAAATGGCGGTGGTATAATGGAAGCAGCTATTCGCATGGCCGA
Source organism: Salinivirga sp. (assembly GCF_055145285.1). NCBI lineage: Bacteria > Pseudomonadati > Bacteroidota > Bacteroidia > Bacteroidales > Salinivirgaceae > Salinivirga > Salinivirga sp. The sequence goes on from NZ_JBSRDC010000015.1 coordinate 33,287, forward strand.
TGAGTTTTTAAAAGCCGGTAAATTAATTGTTTATACCCAGGGGAATAACCGGCCTAAGCGAGAATACAGAGCATCACGACAGAATTTTTTAGCCGGTATGAATGTAGCGGTGCTTATTGATGAATGGTCTGCATCGGCAAGCGAAATTTTCGCCGGTGCCCTGCAAGATAATGATAAAGGAGTGATTGTTGGTCGCCGGTCTTTTGGAAAAGGCCTTGTGCAGGAACCCGTCTATTTTGAAGATGGATCGGAACTCAGACTTACGGTTGCAAGATATTATACGCCCACAGGCCGCTCCATTCAAAAGCCATATGAAAACGGTGATGAAGAATCGTATCGTGAAGATATTACAAGACGATATCTGAATGGTGAGTTCATGGAAGAAGACAGCATTCAGTTTGCCGATAGTCTGAAATTCACAACGCCAGGAGGGAAAATTGTGTATGGAGGTGGTGGAATTATGCCGGACATATTTGTTCCGGTAGATACAACTGACGGTAGCGACTTCTTATACGATGTGCGTAGAAGAGGCCTGCAATATAGCTTTGCTTACGACTTTACAGACAAGAATCGCGAAAAGTTGAACACATTTGCCGATTATAAAGCCTTACAAGCTTATTTATACAAGCAAAATATGATGGACAAATTTGTGCAATATGCCCGGGATAAAGAATTAAAAGTCAATCCTGATGATTTAAAAGTATCAGCAAATCTGTTAAAAACTCAAATAGCAGGACTTGTAGCTCGCAACATTCTGGGTGATGAGGGTTTTTATCCAATTATTCATACCGTTGATACCACATTGAAACGGGCTGTTTCGGAGTTGACCAACTAATTGTAAATACGGAGGTACCGGCCATCAAAGCTCGTATTATATGTTTTGAGCGGAAACTCACTCGGACCCTGCGTAACCGATCCATTTTCAATGTAAAACCTGCTCTGACAGGTGTCGCACTGCAGGTATAACTCATTTTCGGAGTCAACGCTTACCCTTGTGCCGTATTCAGCTTCGTAGGGGCAGGTGCGTTCCAAAGCAGAAAATTCGTCAAAATTTTTTCTGTATAGCAAAATACCGCTCAAACCGCCTGTAATATATTTATAACTACCTGGCACCAAATCATTAAACTCCGCACTGTTTATATCTATTGTGATATTTACTTGTGTTTCAGGTACCGGATTTTGATTGTCTTTGCACTGTAATAAAAAGAGCAAAGCCATACCAAATATTAAAAATTGAACTAATTTTGTTTTTTTTATCATTTAATAAAGCAATTAAGATCGATTTTGATTTACAACAAAAATAGACTAATATTACAATTCAAACGAATACTTTGGGTGATTAGTATTTTTTTTTTGCAGGCTGTGCAAGCACTCAGGTAAAATATTCTATTGATCAGGGAAATGTTGGAAAAAGTGGGCGTGTTGGGCTAAAGTATAGAATAGAACAGTTTAAGCAGAATCGTGAAAACAGGAAAGAAGAACGCACCTATCAGCGATCCTTACGCCGTAATGCCAGAGCTATTAAACGGTTTAATCGCCGATATCAGGATAAGCGGACAAAAAAAATGATGAAACGCAGTGCGCGTAAATCTAAACGAATAAATAACGAAAAGCACCAATTTAATATTTTTGAACGCATAATAAACAGCACAGCTGATTATGGAAAACTTTTTAGAGACTATAATTACGGTTTTAATTGGATTAGGCGCCTTTTTCATCAGCTCACTCCGAAAAAGAAAAGCCCCTAAAAAACAAAACAGTAGTCAGGCCAAGGAAATAGATGATTTTTTCGCCGATGAGACCGATACATTCTCTTCTGATGAAAGAGAGTATGCTGCATATTCTTCCCAGGAAAGGCATACTGTTGATTCAAACCCCCAACCTGAAAAAGAAAGAATAACAACAACAGAGCGATTTTCTACAAAGCCAGCCCCGGATCAGCAAAAAGAAAAGCGTCAGGAAGATTCGTATTATTCTACAGAGAAAAACAAGAAATCCAAAGCTGTTATACAACAGTCCCGGAAGCACAGTTTTAACGCACGAAAGGCAATTATTTATGCCACAATTATTAATCGTAAGTATTTTTAAGAAAATGTTAGAAGTTTGTTAATTTTTATGATACGATTTTTGGATTAATGGGTATTAAATATTTATATTTACCCTTTCATAAATTGGAATGTTCTAAATAAAAATATGTGATTATGTTAAGAAAGATACTCTATGTAGTTCTTGCTCTGATCTCTACAAGTGTTCTTTATGCCCAAACAGGGTCTATAAAGGGGACAGTTACCGATTCAGAGAAAAATGAGCCGGTTCCCTTTGCCAATGTGGTGGTGGAAAGAAACGGGAACCAAATTACGGGTACCATTACTGACGTGAATGGAAATTATACATTAAAACCAGTCCCTGCAGGGCAGTTTACTGTATTGGTTTCATCAGTGGGTTACCAAAAGAAACAAATCAATGGTGTGTTGGTCAATGCTGACAAGATACGATTTCTCGATATTGAAATGGGATCAACATCGGTAAAGCTCGATGAAATTGAAGTTGTCGAGTATAAAGTACCACTGATTGATAAAGATAACACCCAAACAGGTGGTACTGTAACGTCAGATGACATTGAGAAAATGTCAGGACGTTCTGCAGAGTCTGTAGCAGCCACTGTAGGAGGGGTTTATCAGCAAGATGGCGAAGTTAAATCTGTTCGGGGTGCCCGTGAAGAGGCCACAACTTATTATATAGATGGTATAAAGGTCAGGGGTTCAAAAGGCCTACCTAAATCATCAATCGAAGAGGTTTCCGTTGTAACCGGAGGTTTAGCTGCAAAATATGGTGATGCAACGGGTGGTATCATTAGTATTACCACAAAAGGGCCTTCAAGAAATTTCTTCGGTAGCGCTGAGTTAATGACTTCTGTAGATGGATATTTCGACAATCTTGCCGCAGTGAGTCTATCAGGCCCGCTGGTTTCAGTTAAAACTACTAATCCGGATGATCCAACAGAAGTAGTTAAAGAAACTATTGCAGGTTATTTTTTGTCTGCCGAAGCTACTTACACAAAAGATGGCCGACCATTTGCAACCGACATGTGGAAGGTGAAAGATGAAGTAATTGATAACCTGGTGCAAAACCCAATTGTACCGGATCCGTATTCTCCTTCAACAATTCTTTCGGCCCAATATCTCGATAAAGCAGATTTTGAGAAAATCGATGCAAAAGAAAATGCAGACAATTGGGGAGGAAACATATCTGGTAAAATTGATATAAAACCTTTTGAAGGAGCAAATATTACTTTAGGAGGTAACTTAACATATAATGAGAGTAATGCTTTTGTGCGTTCTTATCAGTTTATGAACTCCGATCAGAATCCCCAGACCCGGGATTTAACATGGAGAGCATTTGCACGCTATACACAAAGGTTCCAAAATAGAGAGGCTTCCGAAGAGCAAAAAGCATCGCTGATTAAAAATGCATATTTTACCACACAGATTGACTGGACTCAGCAAAAGGGTGGTTTAGAACATGCTGAATATGGTAATGATTTATTTAAGTATGGCTATTATGGTGAGTATCAAATCCGCTCACTTAATTCATACCAATACGGACATGATACAGCATCAAACTATACAGGATATATACACAACGGTTTTATAGAAACCCTTGATACCATATTATCAACGCCTATTAATGAAGCAGCAAGCAGATATAATGAGCTTTATTATGAAAATTATAATCCAGCTAACAATATCATTCCGCGTTATCCAACAACTACTGACCTCGTTATGGGAGGTGGCTATGAGAACGGCGATGGTTTGTCGGGGATTCAACTAACCGAATTAGGAACAATTGCCGTTCCCGGAACGGTTTATAATGATTTCTATGAGTACGATCAAAGACAGCTTAGAGCTACAATCTCCGGTTCTGCCGATATAGGAAATCATGAAATAAGCGCTGGGGGTGAATTTGAAATGCGTTTTGACCGTCAATATCGTGTTTCACCCTCCGGACTGTGGTCACTTGCTCGCGGATATATGAATGATCACATCTCAGAGCTTGACCTTAACAATCCCGAGCCCGGCTACGTAACAGATGCTAACGGTAACATAATTTATGACCCATATGGCAACCCGGTTTTTAATGATACCGTTAACTACCCGAGGTTGCTTTCAAGAGATAACCAGTATCTATTTGACTTGCGTTTCCGTGAGGCACAAGGAATTGAAGATCCACGCCAGTGGGTGAATATTGATGGATACGATCCGGAAGATATGGATATTGCCTATTTCAGTGCTGATGAGTTGTTTAATAATGGTAACAGCCTCGTTTCATATTATGGATATAACCATAAAGGGGAACAGATTGATCCCAATGTATCTTTTAACGATTTCTTTACAGACTATTTTATTGATGAAGTAGGTAATAGAAGATACAAGCGCGAGATTCCTGTATTTCAACCAATCTACGCAGCAGCATATATTCAGGATAAATTTGCATTTAAAGACCTGGTTTTCAACGTGGGATTGCGCCTGGATTACTATGATTTAAACCAAAAAGTACTGGATGATAAATATACCTTCTTTGAAGCCTATGAAGTAGGAGACGCTGCTGTTAATCCTCAAATAGCTGCAGCTACTCCAGGCAATATCCCCGAAGGAGCTACTATTTATGTACAGGATTATAATGCAGAAGCGGGTAACATGAAATTGAATGGTTTCCGTGACGGTGATACATGGTATACTGCCTCAGGAGAAATTACCAATTCACCAGCCCTCATAGAAGGTGGTAAAGGAATACAGCCTTATCTTAAAAACCCGGCGGGAGACACTGTTGGTAGTCCTGGTTATTTAAATTCATTTACCGATTATAAACCGGAATATGTCTTTATGCCAAGGATTTCCTTCTCATTCCCCATTTCCGACGAGGCTTTGTTTTTTGCACACTACGACATACTTACAAAGCGACCAAACCCTGGTAACTCAAGGTTAAATTATGTCGATTATCTTACTATTTTCTCGCAAAGTGGTTCTGTGCTTAGCAATCCTAATTTGCGTCCTGAAAAAACCATTGATTACGAACTTGGATTCCAACAAAAAGTTGGGAAAACCAGTTCGCTCAAAATCTCGGCATTTTACCGTGAAATGCGTGATATGATTCAGGTAAGAAGTGTTAAAGGTGCTTATCCGGTAGATTATCTTACCTATGATAACTTAGACTTTGGTACCGTAAAAGGTTTGACCACTACATTTGATTTAAGAAGAACCAATAATGTATCATTAAGAGCTTCTTATACATTGCAGTTTGCTAAAGGAACCGGTAGTGATCCTACTACAGCCTTAGCTTTGGTGCAAGCCGGCCAGCCTAACCTGCGAACCATTAAGCCACTTAACTTCGATCAAACACATGCATTTGTGTTTAATTTAGATTATCGCTTCGCTGATGGTGACAATTACAATGGACCAAAATTATTTGGAAAAGATATTCTCGCTAATGCAGGTTTCAATATTGTATTAAATACCGGATCAGGAACACCATACAGTTTAAGAAATGTTGCCAGTGGAACCCTGATAGGACGTATTAACGGTTCCAGAATGCCATGGATGACTACGATGAATATGCGTATTGATAAAGATTTTATAATTACACTCAGTAAAGGAGAAAATGATAACAGAAAACGTATCAATATCAATGTGTATGCTGACATCAGTAATGTGTTAAATACCATGAACATTACCGGAGTTTATTCTAAAACAGGGAACCCCGATGATAATGGATTTTTAACCTATGCCGGTAATCAGAATGAAATAGAGTCGAATATCGATCCGGAGTCTTTCAGAAATTATTATAGATTATATATGAATAATCCTTATAATTATACGATGCCCCGAAGAATTAAATTAGGTGTATTGGTAAGCTTCTAACAAAATGAGAATAAATTATATCACAATGAAAAAACTGAATATCATATTAATATTGATTTTTATATTCTCTTTGGCTGGAAACAGGGGATACGCAGAAAAATACCTGTATGCTAAAAAGGGAAATAAGAAAGAGATAAAAAGTGTAGGAGCAGGATGTTTGCCACCCACATCCAGTCGCTACCTGCAGTTTAATAATGTAAAAGCCATGATTCATAATGGTGGAGACATGTGGTGGGATTTTTCTAATGCCCAATATGTTGTACCTAAGAGTGGACGGGCAAGTGCCCTTTTTGCAGGTTCAATCTGGGTAGGTGGTAAAGATTCCAATGGTCAGTTGAGATTGGCCGGACACAGATTTAGAGGTATTGGAGTTGATTTTTACCCAGGGCCACTGGTTGCAGAAGGACCAAATAAAGGTAATGTCTCTGCAGAAATTTGTACACGCTACGACAGACAGTATTATCTTACTAAATCCATGGTTTCAGAATTTATTGCCTACAGCCAATCGGAGAACCCTGAGGAAGAGTTTCCAAATTATACTGTACCGGAAGTAATTACCAATTGGCCAGCTCACGGACCTACAGAAGATCAGTATGATTATCATCTGGCCCCTTTTAAAGATGTAGACGGGGATGAAACATATGATCCCGGAGCAGGTGATTATCCATATTATATTTTCGATAGCCGCAATTACGATTGTAACACAAGACCTGTAAGAGAAGCTTCGGCGCTGAACAATGAATCAATGCAGTTGTTCGGCGATGCTACTTTATGGTGGGTATATAACGATCGTGGTAATATTCATACAGAAACCCAGGGCGACGCAATTGGAATGGAGTTTCGTGCACAGGCTTTTGCTTTTGCTACCAACGATGAGTTGAACAATATGACATTCTACAATTACCAGATCATTAACAGATCTTCTTTCACCCTTAACGAAGCATTCTTCGGAGTATGGACAGACGCTGATATGGGTTATTATAAAGATGATTATGTTGGTACTGATGTTGTCAGAGGTTTGGGTTACCTGTATAACGGAAGTTTGGTTGATGGTGATGGTGAGCCAACCTCCTATGGAGCAAATCCTCCAGCCGTGGGTATTGACTTTTTCGAGGGACCATATATGGATCCGACACTTGAAGATGACCTTACAAACTGGGGTCCGGACGGCGAGCTGGACTGCGAAACAGGGTATAGGTATACAGCTGGAGGACAAGTGGACACAAGTGAAACAAATGCGAACATTGTATTTAATGGTAATATTAATGGTTTAAACTTTGGCGATGGTATTGCAGATAATGAACGCTGGGGTATGCGCCGTTTTATTTATTTCAATAATGCCGGAGGCGATTATGGTGATCCCACCTATGCGCACGAGTATTATAAATACCTCACGGGATATTGGAAGAATGGTAAAAGAATGAATTATGGCGGAACCGGTTATGATGGCGCTACTGAAATAGATGCAGATTTTATGTTCCCGGGTTTAACAGATAAGTGCGACTGGGGTACAGGTGGAGAAACACCGCCACAAAAGAACTGGACAGAGGAATCAGAAAATAATACGCCTGATGACCGACGTTTTGTGCAGTCAGCCGGACCTTTTACGCTGGAACCCGGAAATGTTAACAATATTACTACTGGTGCTGTATGGGCTCGATCTTACGAAAACTCTTTGTTAGCAAGTGCTGAAAAAGTAAGAAAAGCTGATGATAAGGCACAGGCACTTTTTGAAAATTGTTTTCAACTAATTGATGGCCCGAATGCGCCCGACCTGACCGTTATTCCAATGGATCAAAAGTTTATTGTCCATATTTCAAACCCTACCAGCTCTAATAATTATCTTGAGCAATACGCACAGGAAGATTATTTAAATATTGGTACCGCGTATGAGGATAAAACATATCGTTTCCAGGGATATCAGGTCTACCAGGTACGCGATAAAGACGTTACATTAGACCAATTAAGAGACCCTTCATACGCAAAAATTGTTTTCCAATGTGATTTGAAAGATGATGTCCGTGATTTGGTAAATTTCACATACGATCAGGCTATCGACGGCCATTATCCTACTGTTATGGTTAATGCCAATAACCAGGGTATTAAACATACTTTTGAAATAACACAAGACCATTTTTCCGAAACTTCAGGAGGGCAACTGGTTAACAATAAGGAGTATCATTATGTAGCTATTGCATATGCTTACAATAATTATAAAGACTATAGTCAGACAGATACTGCTGGTTTTGACGGTCAGAAGACACCCTATTTGTCCAGTCGTAAAGCTACAACCGGAGAAATCCCGGTTTATGATGTAATTCCACATCCCCGAAATATGGATAATGGTGGAACAGAATTGAATTCTGATTATGGTATCCAGCCAGCTATCACCAAACTTGAGGGAGACGGTAACGGACAAAATTATTTGCAACTGGCAGAAGGTGTTGAAGATAGTATATTGGCCGGCTACGAACTCAATGGAATAAGATATCAAGAAGGCAATGGTCCCATTAATGTTAAGATTATCGATCCATTAAACGTTTCGCCAGGCACATATTATGTCGGTATCTGCAAGGATTCTGTTCATTTTCCTGCCCCGAATGACAATTACTATCATACGGAAAGTGGGACAGCATACAACACCAGTCCGTTCGATGGTTTAATTCGTGACGGTAAGTGGTTCCTTGCACAGGACGATGGTTTTGGAGGATTCGATACCATAGGAGTATCAAATACATGGATGTCTGAAAAGAATGAAATCTTATTCGATAGCCTCGGTATTTCTATAGATATAAATCAATATGGCTTTCCACTTCATAATTATGAAGCAGATATTTCACTAAAGCATTTAATTCGCTTTGATGTGAATAATGGATTTGTAGGTGCAAACCTATCCTACGAGAATGTGGAGCAACCATGGTTAAACTTTATTCAGGATCAGGATGGGCAAACTTTTTTGAACTGGATTAGAGCCGGGAACACGGTATATACAGACAACCCAATTTGGAGCGATTACAAGGGACTTGATTCTGCTTCATATTATGAAAATGTACTCAACCGCACATGGGCTCCATGGGCACTAACAACGGGGCACACACACGGGCCGCGTTTTCCTGGGGTACCCCTTAGTTTTACCAGTCAGGGTGTGGTTCTGCCAAGTATTAATGTAGTAATTACAAAAGATCAGGATAAATGGACCCGCGTTCCTGTTTTCGAAATGTCTGAAAGTGCTTCGAACAGCCAGGGAGGTGTGAACAAATTTGAGATTCGGGCAGCGCCTTCGCTTAATAAAGCCCTGGAACCTGCAACTGCTGCAGGACCATCGCAAAACCCAGCAGATGCTAATTACGTTAGCGATTCAGGTTGGAGTTGGTTCCCCGGCTATGCAATTGATGTGGGAACAGGTAAAAGATTGAACATGGCCTTTGGAGAATCCAGCTGGTTAGTTGGTTACAATGGGCGTGATATGATATGGAATCCGGTTGAAACTATTATAAGTGAAGACGGAACTTATGTGATGGGAGGTAAACACTATCTCTATGTATTTGCAAGCGATAGTAGTAGCATTGCTGGTAGATATTTACCACCTTATGATAGTGTTTTCCAGTTCCACGACAAACTTGTAAACTCATTACCCGACTACCGACCATTTGTACAGTGGGTTTCAATGCCGCACGTCAGAACCGGTTATAGTTTCGATACTTATGACGATATGCCTGATAATGAAATGCGCATAGAGCTTCGAACTGCTATACCGTATAATCAAGGCCTTGGTAAAGATGCAGTTGACAATCCAAGAAACGCTAATTACCCTCTATATAAATTCACCTTAGATGAATTTGTTCCGATAGTGGGAAGCAGATCTGTTGCTGAAGATGCACTTGAAACTGTAAATGTAGTTCCAAACCCATATTACGGAGGAAATAAATATGAAAGCGGACAGGTTGATTATGTTGTGAAAATTACAAACTTACCACGGACATGTAGTGTGGATATTTATAATATGGCTGGTACGCTGATTCGCTCATATGAAAAAGATAATGCTTCTACCATAATTGAGTGGGATTTGAAAAATAATTCCCGTGTTCCGATTGCCAGTGGTATGTATATTATACATGTAAAAGCACCAGGAATTGGAGAGAAAACACTTAAATGGTTTGGCGTATTGCGTCCGGACGATCTTAGCTCATTCTAATACGTATAAAGAAACTTGTTGATTATGAAAAAGATAACATTTATAATAATTACTGTAATCGGATTAACGATTATTGCTCCTGACATGTACGCTGGAAACGATGACCGTGCAGGTGAAGCAGGAGCCAGTGAGTTACTTTTTAATCCATGGGCTGCATCATCCGGTTTTGCAAATGCTAATGTGGCTTCAATCGAGGGGTTAGAGGGTATATTCCTTAATGTTGCAGGTACAGCTTTTACCCGGAAGACCGAATTAGGATTTACCTATACCGATTACCTGTCAGGTGCCGGTATAGGAATCAATTCTTTTGCGTTTTCGCAGCATGTTGGAGAATCTGGAACATTATCAGGTAGTGTTGTGGCCTACGATTTTGGAGATATTGAGCGTACAACAGTAGAACTACCAGATGGTGACGGTACAACATTTAATCCTTCTTATACCAATATTACAGTGGCCTACGCCCGTGCATTTTCTAATGCAATTTATGGTGGTGCCGCTCTTAAGGTTATAAATGAAGGAATATCAAACGCTAAAGCGACTGGTGTTGCCATCGATGCTGGTATTCAGTATGTTGCTGGCGAAAGAGATCAGTTGCGTTTTGGTGTTACAATGCAAAATGTTGGACCTACCATGAGTTTTAAAGGCGACGGGCTCTCCTTTAAAGGCTATACACCAAGTGGAACACTTCAAACCATCGAATTCAGAGAACGGGAGTTTGAATTGCCTTCTTTAATTAGAATTGGCTTATCTTATGACCTGTTTCTTGCTGAAAACCATAATTTGTTATTGGCAGGAGCCTTTACATCCAATTCTTTTACCAAAGATAATTATCACTTAGGATTAGAATATGGTTTTAGCGATTATCTGCGTATTCGTGGAGGTTATTTGATGGAGAAGGGAACCTTCAATGAAGAAGAACGATCAACTGTATTTACCGGTTTAAATGCTGGTATATCGATAATGGTTCCAATCAATAAAGAGAATGGCTCCAGATTTGCAGTAGATTATTCTTATCGATCTACAGATGCATTCGATGGTGTGCACTCCATAGGTGCAAGAATTATACTGTAAAATCAAACTTAAATATAAAAGAAAAGGATCTCTCATAGGAGATTCTTTTCTTTTCATATAAAGTTGTTTTTATCCTATCCTTATGGGTAGGGTTTGTTGTTTTAAAAACATTACCGCCGCGTAATCGTTAGAATTGTTTATAAAATAAAAGTTGAGCAAAATGTCGAAGTTGAACTATTTAACAGAAGATGGATTAAAAAAATTGAAAGACGAGTTAAACCATCTTAAAAGCGTGGAGCGACCACAAGCTTCTCAGGCAATTGCCGAGGCAAGAGATAAGGGAGACTTGTCTGAAAATGCCGAATATGATGCAGCCAAGGAGGCTCAGGGGCTTCTGGAACTTAAGATATCTAAAATGGAACAAATAATCCAGAATTCCAGGATTATAGATGAGTCTAAAATTGATTATTCCAAAGTACAGATTATGACCAAAATCAAAATCCGGAATACAAAAAATAATGCTGAGATGGAATATTCAATTGTATCAGAGTCAGAAGCCGATTTAAAAAAGGGGAAAATTGCTGTCAATACCCCAATAGCCAAAGGACTATTAGGTAAAAAAGTCGGTGAGAAATCTGTCGTTACCGCTCCTGCTGGTAACATGGAATTTGAAATCCTCGATATTTCACCAATGTCATAAAAGTTAATATTATGGAAACAATTTTTAGTAAAATCGTTAAAGGAGATATTCCTGCTCATAAAGTTTATGAGGACGATCAATTTCTTGCTTTTTTAGATATTGCACCTTTAAAGAAAGGGCATACACTCGTGATTCCTAAAAGAGCTGAAGACTATCTTTTTGACCTCGATGACCAGGAGCTCGCAAAAATGATAATTGTTTCTAAAAAAGTAGCAAAAGCTATTCAAAAGGTATTCCCATGTGAGAAAGTTGGTGTAGCAGTTTTGGGTCTTGAGGTTCCTCATGCCCATATCCATCTGGTTCCGCTTGAATCAGAGCAGGATATTAATTTTGCTAATCCTAAACTTAAACTTACTCAGGAAGAAATGGCAGATATTGCCGGAAAATTGCAGACTCAGATCTAAAAACCCTTCACAATACCTAAATTTCTTTTAGTTAAGTGCTAATGTTGCATCTTTGGAGGTGTGATTGTCAGGCTCATACATACATTATCAGGTTTTTGTTGTTATTAAGTATGGTACTCTTGCTCTATTTTCATTTTTTAGCAGATTTGGATATGAGATATAAGAGAAAACAAAACCTCTAAATATCAAATTAGGGTAGCACTGACAATATTTCCTCAAGTATATATAAATTTTCTTTAATCTTTCTAAATTTATATAAAAAGGCTAACTTCATCTTGTCATAAAATCAAAATTGCCGACAAATGAAAAAAACTTTATTACTGATTTTGATGACTTTGATTTCTCTTGGAATTTTTAGTCAGGGAATTAATACGGACTACTATAAATATGGTGCAAGTCCATCTGTGCTACCAGATTTTTTATTGCATTCTACTGAAACCGGACCTCTTATGATTGGCGTTTCTGATCCGGATATGGATTCAGCAAAAGCAGTGGATCAGGCAGTAAAGCGAGCACGATCACTCTTGTATTTATCACAAAACGCACATGTAAGATCGTTATTTGATTATTATCTTGGCGAAGAGTATTCGGGGAGTGGAGGTACATTTCAGTCATTTGTGCAATTAGCCGTACACGATTCTGTTTTTCCTGAATATACGGTCATCGATACTTTTTTTACAAGGTTCCAGGAGGCCATTGTCCGCATACAACCTCAAAATGATGAATTAGAATTTGGTTTTACTATTGGGAAATCATATGATATTCGTATGGAGAAATTTAGAATGGAATATGAGTGGGGTGGCGCTACAGTGTATCAGGATCAAACAGAGATGGAGATTCGTTACTCTGACTCAGTTTTGTGTACAGATCTTGTTTCTGTTTATCAATATGCTGAACAATTTGAGGTTTATAGTGCTGTTAATGGAGAAGAACGCTTTTTTCCAATTTTACGTTATAATTATGTGCAACAGGAAAATGGCAAGCAACAATATTTTAAATACGGCCTTTGGGTGCATATAATGAATCGGTTTATCCAGGAAATTGCCAATGAATCCAGAAAAATGCGGGAAAAGGTGAAAAAAACCAGCGAAACATACAAAATCAATACGTCTTTAAGCCAGGGGGTTACCTCTAACCTGGTTACTTTCCAGATTAGAGATATTAACCTGATTAATGGAAATGTGGAAATTGATTTGAATGTTGAATTTCTTGAGTATTAGTTTTTGTCGATGTTATTTGCCTAATTTTTTGATGGCCAACTCAATCCTTTCCAGGGTATTGTCACGACCAATTAATTCAATAATTTTAAAAAGGTCCGGGCCTTTTGCTCCACCCACTATGGATAATCTTAGTCCGCTCATCACGGCACCAAAGCCTAATTCATGTGCATTAATGTAATCAGAAACCTGTTGTTTTAACTCCTCTGCCTGCCAATTGTCTGTACCAGCTAAAATACCTTTTATAACTTCAATAGCTTGAGGTACATTGTTTTTCCATCGCTTTTTTACAACTTTAGCATCATAATCCTGGGGTGCATGGAAGAAAAAGTAGCTTTGATCCCATAATTCATGTACAAAGTTTACACGTTCTCTTACCACCTCAACTATTTCATTTAAAATATTGAAGTCGTAGTTGATGCCTTTTTTATCCAATTTTTCCGAAAATGTTTTTGTTATTTCTTTTACAGGTTTGCTTTGTAAATATTGATGATTGAACCATTTTGCTTTTTCAGGGTCAAAGCGCGCACCGCCTTTTTGAACTTTACCCAAATCAAATTGGTCAATTAATTCTGATTTGCTCAAAATTTCCTGGTCATTACCCGGATTCCACCCCAACAAGGCAAGCATATTTACAAATGCTTCAGGGAAATACCCATCTTCCCGATACCCTGCAGCTACCTCTCCGTCTTTACCGTGCCATTGAAGTGGAAATACAGGGAACCCCATTTTTTCTCCATCCCGCTTACTAAGTTTACCTTTTCCGGTTGGCTTTAGCAACAAAGGAAGATGAGCAAATTCCGGTTTTTCCGTTCCCCATCCAAAGGCTTCGTAAAGCAAATAGTGTAATGCCAGCGAAGGAAGCCATTCTTCTCCCCGAATAACATGACTAATCTGCATCAAGTGGTCGTCTACAATATTGGCCAGATGGTAAGTGGGTAACCCGTCAGACTTAAATAAAACTTTATCATCAAGTGTGTTGGTATTTACTTTCATTTCCCCTCTAACAACATCATTCATTTCTACCGTTTTATCTTCTGGCATTTTAAACCGAATCACGTAAGGCTCGCCTTTTCCTATTCTTGTTTTTACCTCTGTTTCAGATAGCGTCAATGAATTAACCATTCTTTTCCGCTCTTCCTGGTTGTAAGTAAAAGTTTTTCCTTCGGCCTCATATTTTTGTCTGCGATCGGCAATTTCTTCCGGTGTGTCAAAAGCATAATATGCCATGCCATTTTGGATGAGCTGTTCTGCATATTTGCGGTAAATGTTTTTTCGTTCCGACTGTTTGTAGGGGCATGCTGGTCCACCTTTGGTGTAACCTTCGTCGATTTCAATACCGCACCACTCCAACGCTTCCACAATGTAATCTTCTGCACCGGCTACATAGCGGTTTTGGTCGGTGTCTTCAATCCTCAGAATAAAGGTACCATTGTGCTTTTTGGCAAATAAATAGTTGAATAAAGCGGTTCTTACTCCTCCAATATGTAAAGGCCCTGTTGGGCTTGGGGCAAATCTTACTCGTACAGTCATAAATTTTGAACTTTTTTAATTGAAAAATTCTTCGTTTAACGATTCTCTATCGATTGTGGTTTCAGCGTCATTTTCTCCGCAATCCAGATTCATGTTAAAATTTTCAGGAACAGCAAAAGTATCTTTTGGTGAGATGTGCAATTCTTCATCGGCAAAAACCTTTTGCATAAAGAGGCCGTAAACTGGCAGTGCCATATTGGCGCCCTGACCCAGTGAAATGCCATCGAAATGAATCGATCTTTCCTCACCACCGGTCCAGACTCCTGCTACCAGTTCAGGAACTATGCCCATGAACCATCCATCTGATTGGTTATTGGTTGTGCCTGTTTTTCCTGCAATTTCACCTTCAAGCTCATACTTATATCTGAGTCGAATACTGGTTCCTTCATTTACCACGTTTTGTAGCAGGCTTAGCATTAAATAGGCTGCGTTTTCTGATATGGCTTCATTTTTACGGGCTTTAAAGCGTGCCAGTTCATTACCATTTTTATCTTCTATATGTGTAATAAATAAAGGTGTAGCATGTATTCCTTTATTCGCATAAGTGGTATAGGCACTTACCATTTCATAAAGACTAAGATCGGCTGATCCCAGTGCAATTGCTGGCACTTCGGGAATGTGGCTATTAACACCCATTAAGCGTGTGATATCAATTACTGCTTTGGGTTTAAATTTTTGTATAAGCCATGCTGAAAGATTATTGATAGAATGGGCAAGCCCGGTTTTCAGGGTAATATTTTTTCGTTTAAAACGATCGGGCCCTACACTTTCAGGTGTCCATGTTTCACCTGTCGGGAGCGATATGGTTACTGGCACATTAGGCACCCTGTAACATGGAGAATAACCTTCTTGCATGGCCAGGGTGTACAGAAACGGTTTAAAGGTAGAGCCTACCTGTCTTCTGCCTCCCGTAACGTGATCAAACTTGAAGTGTTTGAAATTAATACCTCCAACATAAGCTTTCACATGGCCATTGTGTGGGTTTACAGCCATAAATCCACTGTGAAGGTAATATTTATAGTAAAGCAAGGAATCCCATGGTGTCATTACTGTATCAATTTCGCCATCATAACTGAAAACAGACATTTCAACTGGTTTGTGAAATGCAGCTTTAATCTCTTTTTTTGATTTGCCGCGATTTTTCATATTCCAGTATCTGGTACTCCGGCGCATTGAGTTTTTCATGATCTGGTCAATCTGTGTTCTATCCAAATCCTCACTAAATGGCCCTTTTGAATTATATTTTTTTTCTTCAAAAAAGGCTTTTTGCAGATCCTGACTAAGGTGTTCATGCATTGCTTCTTCAGCATGTTTTTGCATACGGGAGTCAATTGTTGTGTAGATCTTTAACCCGTCTTGGTACAAATTGTAGCGTTCTCCATCAGGTTTGAAATTTTTGTTACACCAACCATAAACCGGATCATCGACCCATTTGGCTGAATCTTTCGAAAACTCCTCCTGATTAGTGTATTCCTGTTCAAAAGGGTTGGATTTGTTAAGTTTCAGACGTAAATATTCGCGGAGGTAGGTAGCCAGACCGACGTTGTGATCCTGGACTTTAAAATCCAGCTCTACTGGTTTTTCAGATAGAGTATCGTAAGATGTTTGTGATATGAACTCATATTTACGCATTTGACTGAGCACAATATTACGACGGTCTTTTGCCCGGTCTGGGTGTCTCACCGGACTGTAAAAGGAAGGAGCCTTAAGTACACCGACTAAAGTTGCAGCCTCATTTAAATTAAGTTTTTTCGGTGTTTTATTAAAAAAGGTTTTTGCGGCTGATTTAATTCCGTAGGAATGATACCCAAAATATACTGTATTGAGATACATTACAAGGATTTCTTCTTTTGTGTAATTTCGCTCGAGTTTAACGGCAGTTACCCATTCCTTGAATTTTATCAACGTTAAATTAGCGTAATAAGATAATTTTGAATTATATGAAGTTGTATTCCTTGGAAACAGGTTTTTAGCAAGCTGTTGAGTAATGGTACTTCCACCTCCCTTAAGCGACCCTGTCATTACGCCGTATAAAACGCGCATTAATGCAATTCCGTCAATTCCTGCATGCCGTTCAAAACGGTAATCTTCAGTGGCAATCAGGGCATTTACAATATTAGGCGAGAGGTCATCAAAATTAATGTAGGTCCTGTTTTGAATGTAGTAATTACCGAATGCAACCTTATCTGCAGAATATATCTGAGATGCAATATTGTTCTCCGGATTTTCCAGGTCCTCAAAGGTGGGCATAAACCCCATTTTCCCCGTTGCTATTAGCGTGAAAAATATGATAAAACCTAAGATTGGTACAATAATAATTGACCAAAATATGATAAGGTATTTTCTGAATTTGTTTTTATGTTCATTTTGGTTTTCTTGTGTTGCCATATCGCTCAAATTTTCTAAAAATTTCAACTAATCACCTTATCAAAGTGTTAGCCCACTGTTTATGAAATAATTTGTAATCAATGATTATGCAAAAATAAGTTTAAAAAGTAACATATAGCTAAAATGAGTTGAAAAATTCAGTGAACCAGCTTTGTGTGTTCTTATGTGCAAGCACATAAACAAAACTTAAATTTGGAAAAAAAAATAAAATTTGATAAGACTAATTGTTTTCTGTTATTTTTGTGCCCTGAAGTGATAACGTAATTTTGCTTAATATATGATTAAAAATCTGGTAATTGTCGAGTCCCCGGCTAAGGCAAAAACAATAGAGAAGTTTCTTGGTAAGGATTATACCGTGAAAAGTAGTTACGGACATATCCGCGATTTGGCCAAGAAAGATTTGGGTATTGATAAGGAAAAAGGATATAAACCTAAATATCTTCAATCCCCGGACAAAAAGAATGTAATTAAAGAGTTGCGAGAGGCCAGTAAAGAGGCCGATATGGTATGGCTTGCTTCCGATGAAGACCGGGAAGGAGAGGCTATTGCCTGGCATTTGTTCGAGGTGCTTAAACTGGACAAAGAAAAAACACGCCGGATTGTATTTCATGAAATAACTCCTAAAGCCATCAAAAACGCCATTGAAAACCCACGGGAAATTGATTATAATTTGGTCAATGCCCAACAGGCGCGACGTATATTGGATCGACTTGTAGGCTTTGAGTTGTCCCCGCTTCTGTGGAAAAAAGTTAAGCCATCGCTCTCAGCCGGCAGGGTTCAGTCTGTTGCTGTCAGGCTTTTAGTAGAACGTGAAAGAGAAATAATTGCCTTCAAACCAGATTACTCATATAAAGTTCAGGCCACATTTTCTGATCAGCAAGGTAAACACAAGCTTAATGCTGAATTGAATAAACGCCTACCCGAAGAGAATGATGTCAAGGAGTTCTTTGAGAAAATAAAAGAACAGCAGTTCAAAGTTTTAAGTGTGCAAAAGAAACCTGCACAAAAATCGCCGGCAGCACCATTTACCACATCAACTTTGCAACAAGAAGCTGCAAGAAAGTTTGGGTTTTCTGTTTCACAAACAATGACCCTCGCACAAAGACTCTATGAGGCTGGTTACATTACATACATGAGAACGGACTCGGTGAACCTGTCGAATGATGCTATTGCTTCAGCTGCAGAACAAATTACTCAGCTATATGGCGACAAATATCAGAAGACCAGGAGATATGCCACCAAATCAAAAGGGGCACAGGAAGCTCACGAGGCCATAAGACCCACATATTTACAAAAGCAATCGGTTGATGCCGCTTCTGGAGAACAAAAACTGTATTCGTTGATTTGGAAAAGAACCATCGCATCGCAAATGTCCAATGCGCAGTTAGAGAAAACTACCATCAATATACCAGTTGAACATAACAATTCCTATAAGTTCGTTGCTCAGGGAGAAGTATTGCTGTTCGATGGATTTTTGAAAGTGTATATGGAGTCGCGTGATGAAGAAGAAAATCAGGAAGATAAAGGATTGCTTCCTCCCATTAAAGAACAGGAAAGTTTAGACCTCCTGTATTCCAAAGCATTGCAGCGTTATACATCGCAACCACCACGATATACTGAAGCGAGTCTGGTTAAGAAACTCGAGGAATTAGGCATCGGTAGACCTTCTACATATGCCCCAACCATTTCTACAGTACAGAAACGTAATTATGTAGTTAAAGAAGATCGCACAGGTAAACAAAGACCTATAAAGGAGATTGAACTTAAAGACCGCGAGATTATATCCCGGCAAAAAGAGGAAACCTATGGCAGTGAAAAAAGTAAATTGTTCCCCACTGATGTAGGTATGGTTGTAAACGATTACCTGACGGAGTATTTTAAAAATGTCATGGATTATAGTTTTACAGCTGATGTCGAAAAAGAATTTGACCGCATTGCTGAGGGTAATCGCAAGTGGAGTGCAATGATAGATGAGTTTTATCAACCGTTCCATCAAAAAGTAGCGTATGCCGAAGAAAATTCAGAGCGGAAAGCAGGTGAGCGAATTCTGGGGGAAGACCCAAAGTCAGGGAAACCCGTGATGGTAAGGATTGGAAAATATGGTCCCATGGCGCAAATTGGCACTGTAGATGATGAAGAAAAGCCACAATTTGCCTCACTTCGAAGCGAACAGCATTTGGAAACTATTACCCTTGAGGAAGCTTTAGATTTATTCAAGTTGCCGCGCAACCTGGGCGAATATGAAGGTAAAACAGTGACTGTATCGGTAGGTAGGTTTGGACCCTACGTACGCCACGATGGGCTCTTTGCAAGCCTTAAAAAAGAAGATGATCCGTATACCATCGAGTTCGATCGGGCTGTTGAGCTTATTAAAGATAAACGAGAAGCCGATGCTAAAAAACACATCAAAACTTTTGATGAAAAGGAGAAAATTAAGGTGCAGAATGGAAAATACGGACCATATATTACGCATAAACGGAAGAATTATCGAATACCCAAATCTGTTGATCCTGAAAAGCTAACTTATGAAGATTGCCTTGAGATAATTGAAAAAGGCAAGAATAAAAAAACAAGAAAAACTAAAAAGAAATAATTCATCAGAAGCTTTCACTTAATGCAGAAAAGAACAAATGCAGTTAAATGAGTTTATAAAACCCAATGAACTTACAGTTGATTATACAAAAAATCAACTTGGAGCCAGGGTTAAACAATGGAATAGAAAGGATTTACCAAATAACTCATTGTTTATAATAGGTCTTAGTAATTTAAAGGGGGAGGTACATAATTTATGTGCCATTAGAACTGAATTATACTCATATTACTTACCCAGCAGCCAAAAACAAACAATAGACCTGGGAAATATTATTTCCTTTGATAAAACAGATCAGGCTGAATTGCTTATTCTTGTAATGAACACAGTGCAAAAAAACGGTTCAGTGCTCATTATTCTAACAGAGGAAAAGCAAAATCTGTCTTTTTTATATGGTCATGAATTAAGCAAAGAATTATTAATTGTTGCGGAAAAGTCCCCTTCTGGCAAACAAAAAAATCCTGTAGATTTATTGCAAAAGAAAAGAATTGAGCGCTTATTATTGGTTGGCGTGCAATCATATTTTCTTAATCCGGCCATTAGAAAAAATACAATACATCCGATTATATGCCGGCTTGGTCAAATTAGAGATAGTATTCACGAAATTGAGCCCTGTTTCCGTATGGCAAGATTTGCCGAGTTTGATGTAAATGCTTTGCGTTACAGTGATTTCCCGATGAATAAGTCTGAAAATCCAAATGGACTATATGCCGAAGAGTTTTGCCAACTCGCCTGGTTTGCCGGGAATAGCGAAACGTTAGATTTTATTGCTTTAAGTGGGTTATCTGAGAATCTGCGAAACTCAAAACCCAGTATAAAGCTTGTCGCTCAAACAGTTTGGTACATAATAAGTGGTGTAGATATCCGGCAGAACCACCTACCCGGAAATGTTCCGGAAAATTTTAAAGAGTTTCACCTCCAAAACACCCGGTTGCCTGAAGATTTGGTTGTGTATAAAAGTAAAACAAATGCAAAACATTGGTTGCAATATGGAAAAATTGACAGATTTGTTCCTTGTACACAAAAAGATATGGACGATATCTTAAACGATAACATTAATGATCGGCTCTGGGAAGCCATAAGTATGCTGTAATTCGAATATTTGGAATTTATATTTCCTTAACCACCGCTTTTCTGTATGGTTTGTTTGATGTTTCAGGAAGGTTTACTATATTTACTAATCAATAAATAGTGTTTATTTTACTTGGAACGAATAAAAAAATATAGCATAATAAAACAAGTTGGAATATATTACGTAAATCCATTAATGCTTAAACAATTCAAAAACTTACAATTTAAAAAAGTATTTAATTTGTTTGGTTTAATGATTTTTATTTATTTTACCTCTTTAAAGGCTCATGGAAAAGCCTGAGATTAGATAAATCAAAGAATGAGAATATTTTTTATCATTATAATACTAACTTTATCCACCTGGTCAATGGCACAAACCATACCACATGCAACGTTATTTCAATACAATCACATGATGGTTAATCCCGGTTATGCAGGTATGAATGATGGGATTACAGTTAATACGGTTGTAAGAAATCAATGGATGGGATGGGACGGTGCTCCAAACACCCAAAATTTTAATGCACATATGCCATTTAAACTTTTTGGCGCCGAGCATGGAGCAGGATTGACGCTTATGAACGACGAAGCCGGATTTGAGAATAATATTGCTATTGGTTTAAATTATGCTTTTCGTCGAGATATTGCCGAAGGT
Source organism: Salinivirga sp. (assembly GCF_055145285.1). Taxonomy (NCBI): domain Bacteria; kingdom Pseudomonadati; phylum Bacteroidota; class Bacteroidia; order Bacteroidales; family Salinivirgaceae; genus Salinivirga; species Salinivirga sp. The sequence continues at coordinate 54,969 of NZ_JBSRDC010000015.1, forward strand.
ACAATGGGTATTGGTGTTGGATTTGGGTTTTACAATCAGACGCTTAATGGAACATTTGACCCAATACAGGAAGGAGATGCTTTAATACCACAAGGAAAAGATGAAGCACTTTTTTTCGATCTTAATATAGGTGGTTATTATAAAACAGATAAGTTGTATTTTGGATTATCCGTAAATCATTTAACGGCACCCGAAGTCAAATATCAAAACAGTACAGGAGGAAGTTATCCATATTACCAGCGGGCGGCCTTTTTAACAGCTGGTTATCGTTATCAGCTCAGCAATCCGCTATTTGAATTTGAACCAAATATTATGGTTTATTCGACAGGTTCTTCAACCCAGGCCGCTTTTAATGCAATATTGCATTATAAAAATCGTTTTTGGGGAGGTGTTGGATACCGGGTCATTGATGCCGCATCTGTAATGGCTGGCGCAGAAATAATTGAAGGATTAAATATAGGATTAGCTTACGACATACCAACATCGCAGGTAATTCATGCCACAGCAGGTTCATTTGAATTTACTGTGCAATATGTGTTTAAGGTTGATCTGGAGAAAGATGACCGAATTTATCGAAGTGTTAGATTTTTGTAAATTAATGATATCAAAATATGGGCAATATGAAAAAACTAATTGTTTTATTAACCGCAGCGACGCTATTAAGTGCTTGTAATTCAGGTGGAGGCGGTGAGCTGACCGGTGTTGAGGGTCGTGCACCCGGTTATGATCAAACACCTTATGGAATGGTTTTGGTTGAGCAAGGAAGCTATACCATGGGGCCAACAGACGATGATGTACCCTGGGCTATAAATGCACAAGCCAAGACAGTTTCAATTTCTTCTTTCTGGATGGACGAAACAGAAATTACCAATAACGAATACAGACAATTTGTACATTGGGTTAGAGATTCACTAGCCTACCGCATGCTTGGTGAGCAAATTGATGAATACCTTATTCGCGAGAATGAATTTGGCGAGGAAATCGACCCGCCATATATTAACTGGAATGAGCCAATAGTTTGGGACGGACAAGAAGAACAAGAAATTCTTGCCGATCTTTATTATCCAGAAAATGAGCGTTTTTTCCGGATGAAAACTATTGATCCAAGAAAACTTATCTATCATTATTATTGGGTAGATTATAAGCAAGCTGCTGAAAAGTTTACTTTCGATAATAAGGTGAGAAGAAGATATAACTACGAAACAGGTCAGTACGATGGCGAACTTTACAATGAGGAAGGTATAAAAGAAGAGGTACAGGATAGATCTTCATTTATTATGGAAGAATCCACTCCAATTTATCCTGATACATTAGTTTGGATTAGTGACTTTTCATATTCTTATAACGAACCAATGGCCAATTCTTACTTCTATCACCCTACTTATGACAATTATCCTGTTGTTGGTGTGAACTGGGTACAGGCCAAAGCTTTTGCTGTATGGAGAACAAACCTGCTTAATGCAGCGCAGTCACGCCGTGGTGAACCTAATGTTCAGGACTACCAATTACCAACCGAAGCTCAATGGGAAAGAGCTGCCAGAGGAGGTCTCGACCTTGTCCCCTATCCATGGGGAGGATATTATACCAGAGATGCCGAAGGTTGCTTCCTGGCAAACTTTAAACCTCTTAGAGGAGATTATACAGAGGATGGCGCCCTTCGTACACATGAAGCAGCTGCTTATAACCCAAATGATTTTGGTTTGTATGATATGGCAGGCAATGTGGCCGAATGGACACGTAATTCTTTTGATGAGTCAGCCTATACTTTTACTCATGATATGGACCCTGAATATGAATACAGAGCGCTTGATAATGATCCTCCAGTACTAAAACGAAAAGTCGTCAGAGGTGGATCATGGAAAGATATTGGCTATTACCTGCAAAACGGGACTCGTGCCTATGAATATCAGGATACTGCTAAATCTTACATTGGATTTAGATGCGTACGTTCATTCATGGGTAGCGGTCAAGATGCCCCTAGTTCTAATGTTTACTAAATTTTAGGTTATGACATTATCGGAATTTGTTGAAAGTAAAACGTATAAGACAATTATGAAATATGTATACGGCTGGGGCGCATCCGTTGTGCTGGCCGGTGCATTGTTCAAAATTCAGCACTATCCTGGTGCAGGACCAATGCTTGTTGCAGGGATGAGTACTGAGGTTTTGATATTCTTTTTGTCTGCTTTCGAGCCTTTACATGAAGAGCCTGATTGGACCTTGGTTTATCCTGAATTGGCTGGAATGACGAATGACCTTGACGATGATTTGCCGCGTGATAATTACGGAATTCAACGCGATAGCAGATTGTTTAATGTCTCAGAAGCACCCTCTGGGGCCCCCGATGGTAGGCAACCAGCAGTTGCTTCTCAGGCTCCTGCAGCCCAGGAAGGTGGAGAACAACCGCAAGCCGGAGCACCGACAGGCGGATACCCGGTTCCAGGAGGGCAAAAAACTTACGCACTCGAGCGATTTGATGAACTTCTTGAAAAGGCAGAACTTGGTCCTGACCTATTTGTAAAAATGGGAGAAGGAATTCAAAGACTATCCAATACTGCTGAAGACCTGAATAAAATGCAAGATGTTGTTGCAGCCAATGAAAACTATGCTGCAAATATGCACAATGCATCAGAATCAGCTCGCCAGCTCTCTGAAACATTTAATTCATCCAGCGATGTTGTTCAAAGTTCAACCTCCTCCATGAGCGAAGCTTCCTTGAAAGCTGCTGAAAAAATGGAGCAAACAGGTGACGATTTGGCTAGCGCAGCACATGAAAGTGCAGAAACCATTAAGCATTCCTTTACGGAGGCTTCCAAAAATAGCGCTTCTAAAATTGAACAATCATTTGATGGCTTCTCTGATGCCGCAAGATCCAGTTCCGATAATCTTGCCCAAAGTGCTGAAAAGGCCGGTAAACATTTAATGGATGCGGCAAACGAGAGTGGTAGCATGCTAACTCAAAGCTACCAGCAGCTAATTTCTGAGATGGAAAATAGCATGCAAAACATGAAATCAGGAAACCAAACATATATTGAACAAATAGACACCCAAAACAAACATCTAACTGCCTTAAATTCAATATATGAACTGCAGATGCAAAATCTAAATCAACAAAACGAGCAATCAGAACAGTTGTATAACAAGGCCAATGAGGCAATTGAAAATATGAGTGCTGCAGTTGGAGATACTCAGAAATACAAAGAAGAGCTGGGTAAATTAAATGATAATCTTGCCGCATTAAATAATGTTTATGGTAATATGTTATCATCATTCAATTTGAACTCAAACGAATAAGCTAGAGAATTATGGCAGGTGGCAAAGAAACTCCCCGGCAGAAGATGATAGGGATGATGTATTTATTCCTCACAGCAATGCTTGCTTTGAACGTATCAAAGGAGGTTTTGAATTCTTTTGTACTTGTGAATGATAGTCTTTCTGCAACAGTAGATAACTTTACTGAAAAGAATAAGAGTATCTACCAGGATTTTGAAGAACAAGCTTCTATGAATGAAGAGAAGGTTGGGAAATGGCGGGATCTTGCCAATGAGGTTAGGGCAAAAGCTAATGAAATCAGTGAATATATAAAAGAACTGAAAGTTGAAGTTGTTCAGGCAGCTGATGGGGAGGATGCAGCAGCTATCACCGAGGATGGAGAAGTTATTGCTGATAAAATTGATGCAAAAGACAATTTGGATGTCGGAGGAGAGGTAATGATAGTTAAAGGGAAAGGTCCTGTATTAAAAGAGAAAATCGCTGAGTTCAGAAAGTTTTTGCTTAAAAATACAGATCCAGAACACTCTTTTATTCGAAAATCGATTGAGAAGAATTTAAACACAAATGATCCACCATCGGACGATGGAGCCCAGCTCTCATGGACTTCTCATCATTTTGGAAATATGCCGCTTGCAGCTGTTTTGACAATGCTTACTAAAACGCAGTCCGATATACGAAATGCTGAAGCTGATATTTTGCGTTATTACTATGGCCAGATAAGTGCCCAGGACTTTAAGTTTAACGATTTGGAACCTGTTGTGCTTCCTACCAAAAGCAACTATGTGCTTCAGGGAACCGAATACGAAGCGGAAGTTTTTATTGCTGCCCAGGATACTACTCAAAAGCCAAGTATTTATGTTGGGGAATACGAAAAGGTTGGTGAAGGAAAATATCGCATGTTAGGTAATTACGACTCTTTAGATATAAAAAATGGTCGTGGTATTTATCAGGTAAGAGCAAACAACAGAGGAGATAAAGAATGGGGAGGTTTGATTGCAATGCGTGCTCCCGATGGATCTATTCAGCAATATCCTTTCGAAGCACAATACCAGGTGGAAGTGCCTACAGCCATAATCAGTGCCAGCGCAAACCGCGTATTCTATTATGGCGTTCCAAATCCATTAGAGGTATCAGTACCCGGCCTTCGAAAAGACCAACTGAAACCAGCAGCTACAAATGCACGTATTGTTTCTTACAATGGCGGCATAGCTGTTAAACCAAGTAAAAAGGGGGGTAAAATTAAAGTAAGCCTTTATGCTGATGTGGACGGTCGAAGAAAATTTATAGGTAGTAGAACATTTAGTGTGAAGCAGATTCCACCCCCAACCCCGGTTTTGCAACCGATTAATGTGAAGTTTGGAGATATCGCTAAAGGAGAGTTGGGTTTTGCTGATCGTGTAGTAGCTAAACTTGAAGGATTTATTATGGAAAATATTAAATATCAGGTAATTAGTTACACTGTAAGCACCACAGATGAAGGTTTTACTATAGAGGAAACAGTAAATGGTGAACGCTTTACTCAGGCTGTAACCCAGATGATACAAAAGGCCAGTAGAAACCAAAAAATAACCTTTGAAGACATTAAAGCGAAAGGACCAGACGGAGTTAAAGAACTAAGTCCAATGGTTTTTACCATTAAATAAAAACTCCATAACAGTAGAAAATTAAAAATTAAACGATAAACACATGAAAAAATTAGTGCTTTTCTCTTTTACATTTGCCTTGTTGTTTTCTTTAGTCCCTGTGGATAAGGCGGAAGCACAGGTTCTTGATGGTATTTATGAAAAAGAACATGTGCCTAGCAGACGCCCTGTTCCATATTCACAGCTGCGAGAAGCCGATGTGATGTGGAAAAAACGAATCTGGCGGTGCATTGATTTGCGTCAAAAAATGAATTTTCATTTTTATTATCCAATAGAGCGCATAAATGAGCGCATGAGCCTCACCAATTTATTGGTTTATGGTCAAACGCACGAAGGTGTAGTGCTTTATGATGCCGATGAGAATGATAGATTTACCACCATTCTGACCACTTCAGAAATTGAAGCAAAATTTGATGCCGGAACACAAGAGCGAAGAATTGTGCAGGAAGACGGTACTGAGATTGTTAAAGAATTTTATCAGGGAATTAATTACGCTGAGGTTAAACAAATATGGTTAAAAGAAGACTGGTTCTTTGACCGTCAGCGTTCCAAAATGGAAGTCAGAATATTGGGCATTATGCCAATCCGTTTTGCTGAAGACCCAAATACTGGAGAGCTGGAGAAACAACGTCTTTTCTGGGCCTATTACCCTGCCGTGCGACCAATTCTTGCAAATCATGAAGTGTTTAACCGGCAGAACGATGCAAAACGTCGAACATACGATGATATCTTCTTTAAAAGGTATTTCGATAGCTATATCGTAAAAGAATCGAACGTATATGAAGATCGTAGGATAGCAGAGTATCGCGAAGGAAGAATGGCACTATGGGAAGCTCAAAAAATTAAACAAGAAATGTTTAATTTTGAACAGGATCTCTGGTCATATTAGATATTGAAATTAATGCAAGAAAAGGCCCGGAAGGGCCTTTTTTTATATGTTCTCTTCACCTTTTTTAAACTTAATGTCGTTTAAAATTTCACGTATTTTATCTTCTTCAGACTTTTTACAGATAAGCAGGGAATCATAAGTTTCAGCTACTACATAATCATCTAAACCCTGTATAGCCGTAATTTTGTTATCCGTTGTAGTGATAAAAGTATTGTGTGTATCATATGTAAGGATGTTTTGATGATTGATGACATTATTCTGTTCATCTTTATCCTTATTTTCGAAAAGATTGCTCCATGTACCCAGGTCAGACCAGCCAAAATTTACACAGTATACGTAAACATTTTCAGCTTTTTCCATTATTCCATAATCAATAGAAATGTTTTTACACCCAGAGTATATTCTACTAATGAAATTTTCTTCTTCTGCGGTATTGAATACTGCCCTGTCTTCTGCAAAAAGTTCATATATTTCAGTAAGATATTCTTCAAATGCGGCGGTTATATCTTTCAGTTTCCACATGTAAATTCCGGCATTCCAAAAAAATTCGCCACTTTCAACAAAAAAATTTGCCAGTTCCGCATCGGGCTTTTCTGTAAAATTTTTAACTTTTGTAATACCTTCTTTGATGGAGGTGTCTTCTATTTGAATATATCCATAATTTGTCTCTGGTCTTGTTGGAGTAATGCCAATTGACAGCAAGGCATCTTTGTGATTAATGAATTTTATACCTTCATTGATGACTTTTACAAATTTTTCCTGGTCTAAAATTAGATGGTCCGCAGGCGTTACAATTATCGAGGCTTCTGGATTTATAGCTCTAATCCGTTCATTAGCAAAAGCTATGCATGGGGCAGTATTCCGCCGTGTAGGTTCTACAAGTATCTGGCTTTCTTTTAATTCGGGAATTTGTTCCTGAACAAGTTTTTTAAAAATGAAGCCTGTGACAATAAAAATATTTTCCCTGGGGCAAACTTTAGCCATGCGATTATATGTCATTTGCAGTAGGGTAGAACCTGTATCTAATAAATCGATAAATTGTTTGGGACGGTTTTGCCTGCTCAAAGGCCAGAAACGCCTGTCGATTCCGCCAGCCATTATTACGCAAAACAAGTCTTTATTCATTTTCATTGTTTTTTTGAATGCTGTTATCGGTTGCTTCTGCTTCTTCCTCTTTATCTGCCTCTTTCATAAATGTTTTCATAAGTAGAATTGTCCAGCCGCTGTTTCTATTGTATCCAAGCCGTTGGAATCTTATTTGTTTTTTTTCAAAATATATTTTTATAAAGATGCTGCGATAAGTATCATCTCCGGTACCCTCCCAATGATTAAGGGCATTTACGTTTTCAACAATGTCAAAAGGCTTTCTCAGCATATTAAATCTGTGGTCATAACTTGCAAGGCAACTATTACCTGTTGAATCAAGAATAATTTGTAGTGCAAGTATGCCTTTAAGCCTTTGAATATGTTTTTTTTCAGCCCCTTGCATAATTTCTGTAACAAGCAGGCTATCTCCTTTAGCGTATTGAAGCGTTACGCTTTTATCTTCCAACCGAAATTGCGGAGAACAATTGTCAAGTTTGTCTTTAAACATTTTTTGGGCATGTAAGTTTATTCCCAAAAATATGATTGTCAGCAACAGTAGAATCCTCATTGAACAGTTTTTTTCTATATCAACAAAGATAATGTTTTCTGACACCTAATGCAATTTTCAAAAATACAACGTTTCCTTCTAAACTATTAAAAATTGGTGACGGCAGGATTTAAAGGGTATTTTTTTACCTTAAGTAAAAATTACTCTTATTTTCACATCACTGCCCTAAAGCAAAAGAAACTACTTTTGATACTAATTGAAATTTACAGAACACACTGCATGGATTTCTTAGATGTGGTAGTTGGTATTGGGATTGGCTGCTATGCGCAGGAGGTAGAAATAGAGAAAAATATTGAACCCAATACTTACAAGGCTGAACAAACCAACGGTAATTAAAACATGGTCGAACCATAATACTCCGGCACCCAGAGCCAGTAATCGGCCTCCGAGCAAAGCCAGCTGGTAAAGCGTACCGGCTTTTTGTTTGTTCAGCATGGTGAGCAAACTGGTGGCAGGGTTGTTCATAAAACTAATAAAGAAAAAAGGTACGAGTACTTGTGTCATAAAACCTGTTGACATATAGTCATCAGATAATATCCAGTCGAATAGCCAGGGCGCTGCAATTAATAAAATAGAGAAGGGTACAATACCAATTCGAAACATGTTGCGGTACATTCGCTTCACAAAGGCCTTCAAATCGCGACCGCTATGCATAATATCGGATGTTTCGCGATAGAATACCTGCCCAACAGAGTTGGCTACCATTCCAGTAGGCGTATTCACAATTTTATTCGACATACCAAAATCACCAGACGCACCTGCACCAAAAAACCTTGTCAGCATAAAGACCGGAAGCTGACTCGAAAGGTTGTTTAAGAAGCTAATTAAAGTATCGTAGAGCGGCATGTCTTTGTAGCGCCGGGCAAGTCCGCCAATATCACTTCTTGCGAAAACAAAGCAGGCCGGATCGCTTCTAAAGGCATAAAAAATCAGTAATACTACGCTAATGCCCTGGGCAAGGAGCAGCCCATACAGCAAACCATCTGCCGTAAAACCTAAAAATCCAAACAAACTTTGTGTAACCACCAGCACAATTCCTTTTGAAACACGTCCATAGGTGATGTAGCGATATTTTTTCAGCCGGTTGAGGTAAAACATAAAAGTTTCAAACAATCCCAGCAAAAAAGTGCTCAATGGAATGTAATAAAGCCAGTTGGCCAGGTTGGGGTTGTCTATTAATTTACTGACAGCAGGATGTATGCCTATGATTATCAGCATGAGCAGGGCAGAAACACCCAGGCTTATTGCTGTATTAAAGGCAAGCAATGCCCGTGCATGAGTATCTTTTTTTGGCAACAGCAATGCATAATGGTATTGCAGATTGGAAATAATTTTTGTTACCAGTATAATGCTGGAATAAATGAAATAAACATCAAAAATAACTTTGGGATAAATGCGGGTAAGTAAAGGAAAGATAAGAATAGGCAGCGCCTGGCCTATGGCAGTACCGCTAAAAAGGCTTCCCACGTTGCGCCAGAAGGGGTCCTTTCGTAAATTGTTGAGCTTTTCCCTGAATCGCTGCACCATTTTCTGCATTTTGACGAAAATACGGAAAATTTGTGGAACAACGCAACAACAAAGGTTTTTTGCTTTGCTTATGACCTTGTTTGGAGGTACTTGTTTTACTGTTTATTCAATCTCATCTCGCTCAGTGCTTCTTCGAACGAGCGGCTTTTAAAGCCAAAATCTCTGCTGGCTTTCTCTGCAGAAAAATTAGTGCAAGCCGGTCTTGGGGCTTGGGCGGTAAAACTACTGGAGTGTACTGGTGTGATAAGATTTTGGTCCAGATGAAAAGCCTCCGCTATTTTTAAAGCCATTTCGTATACGCTCAGATAATCGGCACCGCATGCGTGGTAGATTCCTCTGTTGGGGATTTGAGCTACCTGTAGTGTCATTGCCGCCAAATCCGTTACATAGGTTGCTGTGCGAAAATGGTCTGTTGTGACATTAATGTTTTGCTTAGCCGCGAGCGATTTTTTCACCCATAAAACCAAATTGGAGCGCGTGCCAGCAAGGGTTGGTCCAAAAATAAGCACAGGCCTTATTATGGTACTTTGCCGGCAAATATTTTGTACATGGAGTTCTGCCATTTCTTTGGTGCGCCCATAATAGTTTACCGGATCAGTTTTATCGTTTTCAGTAACAAGTGTATCCTTTCCCGGAAAAACAAAGTCGCTGCTGATATGAATGAGCCGCGTGCCTGAATGCCGGCAGGCCTCAGCTAATTGCCGCGATACCTCTAAATTTACCCTGAAGGCTTCATCCCTGTGTGCTTCGCAATAATCTACTTGCGATAAAGCCGCGGTATGAATTACAACATCAAATTTTTCTACCATCTGCGCTAAAATATCGACAGAAAGCAAGTTGACTTGCTGAAAATCGTCACAATAATCGTGAATACTCCGGTTTCCTGACCAACCTGTGAGATGTATATGCTTATTGGCATTTGCCAGCTTTGCAATATGTTGACCTAAAAAGCCATTACTTCCTGTAAGCAGTATTTTAATCATCGCAGCTCTTCATTAATTCGCGCATACTTTGAATTTGTGGTGGTGTGCCTAAAACCAGAAGTATATCCTTATTGGTTACCGTTGTTGAAGGATCCGGATTATGAATAAAATCTCCCTTATCTTTTTTGATACCTACCACATTTACGCCTGCTCTTTGCCGCAGGTTCATGGAGGCAATAGTAGTTTTATCACCCTCAGGCACCGATATACATTGTATTTCTTCAAGGTTCACTTCTTCTGTCGACTGCAATAGCAAGGTATCGAGAAATTCGATTAAGTCCGGACGTGTTACCAACTGAGCCATGTGCGATCCTCCGACTTTATCGGGCATAATTACTTCATTGGCTCCGGCACCCAGCAGTTTGTCAATATTGACCTCGTCAGATACCCGGCTGATGATTTTAAGGCCTGGGTTGAGTGCCCTGGCTGTAACAATCACAAAAAGATTGTCTGCATCGCTGGGGAATGTGGCCAAAAGTGCACGTGCACTCCGAATATTGGCCTTTTCCAACACATCATCTTCGGTAGCATCGCCATTCAGATATTGGAATTGTTGGTTTTCCTGGATTTTCTCTATTACCTTTTCGTCCCGTTCAAGAATCACAAATTTTTCATAATGATTCAATAAATCCACTGAAGCTTGTTTCCCAACGCGCCCGTATCCGCACAAGATAATATGATTTTCTGTTAGGTCAAAGTTTTGTTTCACGGTTGATATAAATTAATTTCTGTAAACTTAAACAATTGTGCCAATCAATAAAAGTATGAATTTTAGTAACCAACGCTGAAACAAATTTAACGAAAATTGTTTTTAACAACCTTTTCTTTTACTTTTGATCAAAAACAAGTAAAATGTTAGTTAAAACGTACGGCTCAGCAGTATTTGGTATAGAAGCTACTACCATAACCATTGAAGTGAGTATTTCGCAGGGTTTTGCCTTTTTTCTGGTGGGATTACCCGATAGTGCTGTTAAAGAGAGCCAGCAACGTATAGAGTCTGCTCTGAGGAGTAATAATTATAAAATGCCCGGTAGAAAGGTGGTCATCAACATGGCCCCGGCCGATATTCGTAAAGAGGGTTCAGCCTACGATTTACCTTTGGCCATAGGTATTATGGCAGCCGATGAGCAGCTGAATGACCAAAAAATAGGCGATTATATCATCATGGGAGAACTGTCGCTCGATGGCTCTATTTCACCCATTAAAGGCACCTTGCCCATTGCCATTCAGGCCCGCAAAGAAGGTTTCAAGGGTTTGATTGTGCCCGCGGAAAATGCCCGCGAGGCAGCCGTGGTTAATAAATTAGATGTGTATGGAGTATCTGACATCAAACAAGTTATTGACTTTTTTGAAGGACGTGGAAATCTTGAACCGACAGAAGTGGATACACGAGCTGAGTTTTACAATGCTGTAGCAGATACTGAGCTTGATTTTTCCGATGTAAAAGGACAGGGAAAAGTTAAACGTGCCCTGGAAATTGCTGCAGCTGGCGCACACAACGCAATTATGGTCGGACCTCCTGGGGCAGGGAAAACCATGATGGCCAAACGATTGCCCGGGATTTTACCACCGCTGACTTTGCAAGAGGCTTTGGAAACAACCAAAATACATTCGGTAGTGGGCAAAATAGATCGGGATACCTCTTTGATGACCATGCGCCCGTTCCGGTCCCCTCATCATACCATTTCGGACGTCGCTTTGGTTGGGGGCGGCGCGTTTCCGCAACCCGGCGAAATATCTTTGGCACACAATGGGGTGCTGTTTCTGGATGAATTGCCCGAATTTCAAAGAACCGTATTGGAGGTGCTCCGGCAACCGATTGAGGACCGGCGCATTACCATTTCGCGCGCAAAATTTACGGTCGATTACCCGGCCAACTTTATGCTTGTCTCTTCAATGAATCCATGTCCGTGCGGTTATTTTAATCACCCTACCAAAGATTGTGTATGCTCTGTGCCCGTACGCCAGCGATACCTGAACAAAATCAGCGGCCCGCTGCTCGACCGCATTGATATACACAGCGAAATTACACCGGTTCCATTCGAGGACCTCTCAAAACAACCCGATGCCGAAACCAGTGCCGATATTAGAAAGCGTGTGATTAAAGCACGGGAAATACAACAAAAACGCTTCGAGGGCACCGATATCTATGCCAATGCCCAAATGTCTTCCCGTTTGCTTCGGCGCCACGTGGAGATTGATGAGGGTGGCAAACAAATTCTGAAAACCGCTACTGACCGCCTGGGATTTAGTGCCCGTGCTTATGATCGTATTCTCAAAGTTTCGCGCACAATTGCTGATTTGGAAGGTAGCGAAAAAGTACAAACCCATCATTTGGCGGAGGCCATTAATTACCGGACGCTGGACAGGGAGAATTGGGCAGGGTGAACAGTTTGAGTTTGGAGTTTGAGTATTGAGAGTGGAGGATACGGAATGATATTTCAGTTATTGTATGTTAAATTGTTTTTCATTCAGGAATACGTTTTTTCAAAAACACAATTGAAAACGAAGTAGCGACGAATGGCCATTCGTCGCTGGTAGACACCCTGTGTGAATATTCATTTGTAACATGAAAAATAATTGAATAATTTATTATAGATGATCATTTGATGCATTCGGTACAAATATTGATAAAGTACCCCGGTTTTCTTTACCTGATTAACTATGGATGAAATTCTCAACTACATAAGCATTGGCGGTTCTTTTGCGCTGGCTATTTCCGGAGCTATGAAGGCTATGGGTAATAAGTTCGACCCGTTTGGTGTGCTGATTATTGCATTTGTTACAGCGGTTGGCGGCGGAACCATGCGGGATATTTTGCTCACTGAAAAATCGGTTTTCTGGTTTAAAGAAACGCCCTATATCTACTTCATCATTGTCGGAACCCTGATAGCCTTGATATTTAGACGTAAGCTGGTTTATTTTCATAAAACACTTATGGTTTTCGATGCTATTGGCCTGGCGCTGTACACCATAGCTGGTGTGCAAATTGGCTTAGACAATGAACTGGATTTAATAAATTGTATTATTCTGGGTACGTTAACCGGCGCTTTTGGTGGGGTGCTTCGCGATATTTTGGTGAACGAAGTTCCGGCTATATTTCATAAAGAAATTTACGCCACAGTGAGTATTGTGGGCGGTCTTTTTTATTGGGTTCTTTTTCAATTAGGTGTATCAAACCCGATTTTGCAAATTATTCCCATTCTATTTATTATTGCAGCACGCATCATCATTATGTATTACAATGTTTCTTTCCCCTCTATTTACAGGAAAAATGAATAAGCCTGATATTTTTCCGGAAAACCTTCCAGAGTAATATCAGGCTTGTAAGATGTTTTCTATCAGGCCGAATTTCTGCTGGCATTAATATTTCCATATAACGCCCTTACCACCAATTTTTCATAAATATCGCTATGTTTGGTGCCTCCTTCTGCCATTTTTTGCAAGGCATAATTTTGTATCAATAATAGCGGCAGCACAATGCGTTCCCTCGATTCAATAGATTGCCGGGAGGTGGGTTCTTCCTGCATAAGTGAATCCAAACCTGCAATTTTGAGCATCATGGTTTTGGTCAGCTGATATTCTTCGTGTAACATGAGCCAGAAATCTTTAAACTCCTTGTTGTGCTTTGTGTACGACGTGAGTTCAAAGTACGATTTGGCCAGCGACATCATGGCATTGTTCATCAATGTTTTGAAAAACGGGACCTGTCTGTAGAGCTGCTTAAGCTCTTTTTCTTTGCCTTCATTAATCATTTCAGAAATAGCCGAGCCCAAGCCGTAGTATCCAGGGATGTTTTGTTTTAGCAAGCTCCAGGAGCCTACATACGATATGGCGCGTAGGTCATTGAGCGTGAGTTTTTTGTTTTTGCCTCGCTTGGTGGGTCTGCTGCCAATTTTGGCGGCTGAGTAGTACTTCAGCGTACTCATTTTTTCCAGATAAGGGAGGAATTTATCATGGTTTTTCAGCGCCAAATATTTGTTGTAGCTTTTCAGACTCAGTTGTTCAATAATGGAACGCACTTCATGTTTCATTAAAGCATAATCCGGGTTCAGGTAACTGGAGAGGCCTGAGGTGATGATTTGCTCAACATTAAATTTAAATTTTTGTTTCGTGCCATATTTACTGGTTATGGTTTGTCCCTGAATGGTCAGTTGTATCTCATTGTTGGGGATATTGGCGCCCTGCGAAGCATAAAACTGATGGGTTTTACCACCACCACGTGCAGGAGGTCCTCCGCGGCCATCGAAAAAGATGGCTTCAATATCGTGTTTGCTGCACATGGCTGTGAGTGTTTCTTTGGCTTTATGAATGGCCCAGTTGGCATTCATGTAACCGCCATCTTTGGTGCCATCAGAGAACCCAAGCATGATGGTTTGCCGGTCGACACGCCGTTTTACATGCTCGCGATAGGGTTTAATGTTGAACAATTGTTCCATTACCCGCTCTGATTCCTTCATCCCTTCCATGGTTTCGAAAAGCGGAATGATATCAAAGTTCATATCTTTTTCGGGCATGAGCCAGCGCATCAACCCAAATACATAAAGTACAGAAAAAATGGTGTCTGAATTACTTATGATGTAACGATGGCAGCCCCGTTCGCCATTTTTTTGCTGTATTTCAGGTAACTGCCTGATATTTTCAATGGTATCTTCTACAAGCGGATCGGCGTCTTTGGTTTTCGGAATGTCTATTTTTTCCTCTACCAACAGTTTTATAAGTTCTTTTTCGCTGAGTTCTGAGAGTGATTCTTTTATTTTCCCGGCATTTTTAAGCACATAGGTGATGGTTTGTTCATGTATGTTATGGTCCTGCCTTATATCCAGCGCAGCGAAATGAGAACGGAAAACCCTTAAACGCGTGATGAGGTCATCAATTTCATCAATGTAAAGCTTCTCATATTTGTTTTCAACCTCGTTTCTGACTTCTTTCAGCACAGTGATGATGTTGCGGTGACTTACAATATGAGTGGTGTCGAACATGGCCTGATACACATCATCTCTCAGGGCTGTTACTTTGGACTCAACTGTTTTGAATGTTAATTTTGATGCAAGGTCTTTCAAATCATTGTAGTAACATTTCATGAGGCTTGTACGCAGCGCATCGGCTACATTCATTGTGGTTTTGTAGTTCACGTTCGGGTTGCCGTCACGGTCGCCACAGGGCCAGAAACCCAGCGTGATAAGCTTCGGGTTGTCGAGTTCAGGAAAACTCTTCTTTAACGTGGAGTGAAGTTCACCAATAGCATCGTAAAAATAGGTGCGGCAAAGGTGAATAATGTTCATGGCCTCGTCGTAAGGTGTGGGATTGTGTGAATTAACCAGCGATGTCAATCCTAGTTGGTGTAACAATTTGTCAATTTTATCCAGATTGTTACGGTTAATATGTTTTCTCAGCTTAGCAATGATATCCAGTACCGCGGGCCTGTAGAATTGAGTAGGGTGGGCGGTAAGCACTATCCTGGATTTGAAAGAATTGAGCTTTTCCAACAAAGCATCTCGTTCTTCTTCTGTGGAAAGTGTTGAAAACAACCCTTTGACGTTCAAAAAGCTGTCATCATCTAAGTGGTTGGGTAAAACGGAATCTTCCACGCTATCGAACAGCACTACCTGTCGCTCAACGTATTGGATTACCTTAAACATGAACCCAAACTTATTTTCTCCGATGAGGTCGGCATGGGTTTCCATGAAGGAATCCAATATTTCGATGGGGCTTTTGGCTTCAGCCAAATGTTTTTTGGCGTAGCTGCTCAGTAATGGAATCAGGTGTCCTACAGTTTCTGAACCTTGATAGTCGAGGTTTAGGAACATGCTGTTGTATATCTGGTATCTTTTGTCTACCGGGTTTTGCATAGGTCTGGGTTTAAATTATTGGACATCTAATCAGTTTAAAAACTGCATAATCAGTTTCAAAGGTAAGCACGAATCAATGAAATTTAACGTTCATGCAATCCAATTACGACAAACCTGTTCTAAAAAATGTTTAGCAAGTATGCGGTTATAAAACCATATCTTACTATTGGCGTGGTTTTCCATTTTATTTTGCCTTTTAAAAGGTTTTTTTATGTTGGTTGTGTTGCGGCTGCTTCCTTTCAATGTTGGATAACAGCTAAGTCTGATATTATAAACCATCTGTTCGGATTGAATTTTGATATTATTCACAAAAGCCGAAAGATGAAACTTCCGGGTCACATTATTAAGCTAATGGTGCTTTGGAAGCAAGTTACGACCTACTTCATTTGAAAAGATGAAAGGTGCGTTTTGGCATAGAGCAGGTTTTCTCAGGTTGCTAAAATCAAAATTATAAACAGATGGATAATTCAAACCTCATTGGATCTTCTCACGAGCGAAGTCAAACCTATGGTGTGCCAATTTCACGAAAATATCCTGAGAACAGACTTTCAGAGAATGATTTTGAAGCACGACTCAAGGAAAATGATGAGTTGATTTCACATGCTTCCTATATTATTTTGCAGCTGTATAAAACTGTTGCTGGTTCAGGTTTCTTTATTAATGTTACTGATGCCCAGGGTTGTATTCTTACCATCAAAGGAGATGACGAGGTGATGAGAGAAGCAGAAAAGCTGCAGATGGTAGAAGGCGCCTATATGAATGAGGCCTCTATCGGCACCAATTCTATGGGGTTGGCCATTCATGAGCGAAAACCGGTTCAGGTTACAGCACAAGAGCATTTTATTTCTGCTTACCATAACTGGACTTGTTCTGCTGCTCCAATTATGCTCGATGATCAGGTTATTGGGTGCATTAATATGACCGGACATGCAAATCTTGTTCATTCGCATACGTTGGGAATGGTGATTTCTGCAGCTCATGCTATCGAAAATAGAATTAGTCAGCAACAGGTACTACAAAAACTTGAAACTTCTAACCAATTTGCCTTTGCTATGATGAATAATCTGGCTTTTGGGGTAATGGCCATCAATATCAGCGATGAGGTTGAATGGGTTAACGATACTGCGTGCCGGCTAATTAACATCAGAAGAACCGATTTGTTAACCAAAGATGTGAATTATTTGTTGGCTGATTGGCGAAGAATAAAACGTATCATTTTAAATGAACTAAAATTTACCGACGAACACACAAGTTTTAATATTCCTGAAATTAATGAGCAGTTTTTGTTCAATGCATATGTGATTCGGGGCGAAAATAGTGCCATGCATGGCTATTTGCTTACCTTTAGGCCGTTCAGCCGAATTGTGGATCTGATCAGGAAATATCAAAACCATCACACTCGATTTAGTTTCGATAATATTGTGGCCGAGAGTCCTTCTATGCGACAACTTGTTGAGAATGCACAACAAGTGGCAACAAAACCATCAACCATTTTGCTTAGCGGAGAGAGTGGTACGGGTAAGGAGGTGCTGGCACAATCAATACACAATGCTTCGTTGAGAAAAGACGGCCCTTTTATAGCACTTAATTGTGGCGCAATAGCAAGCACACTAATTGAAAGCGAGCTTTTTGGTTATGAAGAAGGAGCTTTTACCGGTGCAAAAAAAGGCGGTGCCCCGGGGAAATTTGAGTTGGCTAATCATGGCACATTGTTTTTAGATGAGGTGGGTGATATGCCACTTGATATGCAGGTGAAATTGTTACGTTGTATTCAGGAGGGCTATGTGACCCGTGTAGGAGGGAAAAAAGAAATACGGGTTGATGTGCGCATTATTGCAGCAAGCAATAAAAATTTACAACTAGAAATAGAAAAAGAGAACTTCAGACTTGATTTGTATTATCGTCTGAATGTAATTAATCTCCATGTTCCGGCTTTACGCGATCGTAAGGCTGATATTTTGCATATGGCTCGCTTTTTTGCGGCTCAAAAGGCAGAAAAAATGGGCAAACCTATGCCTTTTATTGATAGCCGCGTAAGCCGGTTCCTTGAAAATTATAGCTGGCCTGGCAATGTAAGGGAGCTGGAAAATATGATGGAGCGTTTTGTTGTGTTGGATGGTAATATTGATAGTCTCCTTAATCAAAATAATCCTGAATCTGAACAAATGCCCAAAACAGCTGTGCAAGATACCAATGCGGATTTCACCCCACAAACGCTTGCTGAAATCGAAAAAAACGCAATTATTTCCTGCTTAAAAACATATGACTTTAATATCTCAAAAGTGGCTAAGGTGTTGAACGTGAGTAGGAATACCCTCTATCTAAAAATAAAAAAGTATAATATTAGCTTAGGATAGCGTTGTCCTAAAATTGAGCAGTGTCCTAAAGCTGCACAAGACGATTGTTTGTTTTGTGTAGTTTTAGGACACTTTTTTTGTGCACTTTTCTGTATTGTGGATATGGTTTCGTGTAATAGCCTTTTTGTCAGTTGTTTATGTTGTTCTGGCACTTCCTTTGGCATAGGTAAATCGAAAATACAATTTAAATATTAACCTAAAATTATACTACGATGAAACGATTTACATTGCCAAGAGATCTTTATTTCGAAAAAGGTAGTTTAGAAGTGCTAAAACAACTTGATGGAAAAAAAGCGACCATTGTTGTAGGTGGTGGTTCAATGAAACGCTTTGGTTTTTTAGATACCGTTGATCAATATTTAAAAGAAGCTGGTATGGAAACCCAACTTATTGAAGGTGTTGAGCCAGATCCAAGCGTTGAAACAGTTATGAAAGGTGCCAAAAAAATGCAGGAATTTCAGCCCGATTGGATTGTAAGTATTGGTGGAGGTTCTCCAATTGATGCTGCTAAAGCAATGTGGGTTTTCTATGAATATCCTGATGCTAAATTCGAGGATATTGCAAAACCTTTTAATATTCCAACATTGCGTAAAAAAGCACGTTTTGCTGCCATTCCTTCAACCAGTGGAACAGCAACTGAGGTTACAGCCTTTTCAGTAATAACTGATTACAAAGTAGGTATCAAATACCCACTAGCCGATTTCGAAATTACACCTGATTTGGCTATTCTTGATCCTGAGATTGCATACAAAATGCCTCAAAACCTCACTGCACACACAGGTATGGATGCGTTAACTCATGCCACAGAGGCAATAACAGCTGCTTTAGCCTCTGATTTTAGCGATCCTTTGGCTCTGAAAGCCATTAAAATGATCAAAGAAAACATGCTTGCTTCTTATAATGGCGATTCTGATGCACGTGATGCCTTACATATTGCCCAATGTTTAGCGGGTATGGCTTTTAGTAATGCTTTATTGGGTATTTGCCACAGCATGGCGCATAAAACGGGAGCAATTTATCACATTCCACACGGATGCGCCAATGCCATTTATTTACCAACTGTAATTGAGTGGAATCGGGAGGTAGCTGAATCGAAATATGCTGAAATAGCTCGCTATATTGGTCTTGAAGGCTCAAACGACAGGGAATTATGCGATGCATATATTCAAATGATCCGCAATTTGAATGAAGCAATGGGAATTCCTGGGTCGCTTAAAGAATACGGAATCGATGAGAAGGAATTTAATGAAAATATTGACCGTATATCAGAAAATGCAGCAGCAGATGCTTGCACCGGGTCAAACCCAAAAGAAACAAAAGTAGAAGACTTTAAAAAGTTGTTTTCAGCAGTCTATTATGGAACTGAAATAGAAGCATAACGCACAAACAGGAGGCTGTAACTACAAAACCCATAACACTAACTTTTGCCCAAAAAGAAAAATTACAGTCTCCTGTTTTACTTATTCCTAAGAAAGTAGCAATAAAGTATTAGCCTTGTTTTAGCTTAAAGTAAGTGATTTATAATTCAATGATATGGAAAGATTCGAGATTTTACAAAAAAGAGAACTTGCCCGTGATATTTTTTTTCTAAAAGTTTACGCTCCGGTAATTGCCCGGGCTGCAAAGCCAGGACAGTTTTTAATTGTAATAAATGATGTTTATGCTGAGCGTATTCCGCTTACAATTAGCGACTATTCAAGCGATGAGGGAACCGTTGATCTTGTTGTGCAGGCTATTGGGTTTTCTACACGTAAAATTGTTCAACATGAAGTTGGAGAATGTTTTGCTGATGTTGTTGGTCCACTGGGAAACCCTTCTGAATTTATTGAGATGCCGCTCCCGGATCTTCAGAATCAACATTTGCTTTTCGTGGCCGGGGGCATTGGTGCTGCTCCCATTTACCCTCAGGTGAAATATTTTCAGCAAAAAGGTGTTCAAACCACAACCATTATCGGAGCACGCAACGCTGATTTAATTATTCTGGAAGAGGCATTTCGTCAAACCGGGACCGCTTTGCACCTATGCACCGACGATGGCAGTAGAGGGTTTCATGGCAATGTTACGCAGCTACTAACAGATTTAGTTGAGCGTGAGAAATTACATTTAGACCATGTCATCACAATAGGTCCGCTTATTATGATGAAATTTGTGGCCCAAACCACACGCAAGTTCAACTTGCCCTGCGTAGCATCGCTTAATTCATTAATGATTGATGGTACAGGCATGTGCGGAGCCTGCCGTGTAACTGTTGAAGGCAAAACCCGTTTTACTTGTGTCGATGGCCCTGAGTTTGATGCGCACAAGGTCGATTTTAATGAAGCGCTAACCCGACAGCAAAATAAGAAATCATATAAACACGATCATTACTGTAATCTCGAAAAAGCAGTTGACGAAAAACATAAAGTACGGAATACTCGCGTTCCTGTTCGGGAGCAACCGGCATCTATTCGCAGTAAAAATTTTAATGAAGTTTGCTATGGCTATAATGCGCAGGAGGCCATGAAAGAGGCTGCGAGGTGCTTGCAGTGTAAAAAACCACGTTGCGTGGGGAGTTGTCCGGTTCATATTGATATTCCCGGTTTTATTGCCGAAGTTGCCAATGGGAATTTCCAAAAAGCTTATCAGATATTAAGTCTGAGTACCAGTTTACCTGCCGTTTGCGGACGGGTTTGTCCGCAGGAAACGCAATGCGAAGGTGAGTGTGTTTTAGGAATAAAAGGAGAACCCGTTGCTATCGGAAAACTTGAGCGCTTTGTGGCTGATTGGGCATTGTCTAATGTGCAACCAATTGTAAAAGAAGTGGAGTCTGATGCTTCAAACGTTGCTGTTGTTGGTTCTGGCCCTGCAGGCCTTACGTGTGCCGGCGATTTAGCCAAAATGGGTTATCGCGTTACAGTTTTTGAGGCATTGCAAAAAGCAGGTGGTGTGCTGGAATATGGAATTCCTGAGTTTCGCTTGCCCAAAAAGAATGTAGTAGCAAAGGAAGTTGATCGCTTGTCAGCACTTGGAGTTGATATTCAAACAGATTACATCATTGGGAGGGCCGGCAATGTAGATCATCTTTTACAAAATGGATATGATGCTGTTTTTATAGGCGCCGGAGCAGGATTGCCAAGGTTCATGAATTTGCCCGGAGAAAATTTAAATGGTGTGTACTCAGCCAATGAATTTCTTACACGGGTCAATCTTATGCAGGCCTATCGCGACGATTTTGATACCCCGGTTGAGCTTGCCGATAATGTGGTTGTTATTGGCGGAGGAAATGTGGCAATGGATGCTGCCCGCACTGCGGTTCGTTTGGGAGCCAAAGTTTCATTGGTCTACCGGAGAGGTGAGTCAGAACTACCAGCACGTCAGGAAGAAATTCATCATGCCAAAGAAGAGGGTATCGATTTTCAATTGCTCACAAATCCTGTAGAATTTTTGGGCGACGCAAACAGCAATCTCCAAAGTGTAAGATGTGTGCGCATGGAATTGGGTGAACCAGACGACTCGGGCCGCAGAAGACCTGAAGCTGTTGAGGGAAGTGATTTTACTATTGAGGCAGGTACAGCCATTGTCGCTATTGGAACGAGCCCCAATCCATTGTTGGAGAAAGCTGCCCCTGAAGTAAGTCTGAATAAATGGAATTGCATTGATGCTGATAACGAATGGGGACAAACGACGCAACCTGGTGTGTTTGCGGGTGGTGATGTGGTAACCGGGGCTGCAACAGTTATTGAAGCCATGGGCGCCGGAAAGCGTGCTGCAAAAGCTATTGATAATTACGTGAAAAAAATTAAAAATCAATCCTATGCGGTTTAAAACAACAATATCTATTTGTCTTGGAAGCTCCTGTTATCGCAGGGGAAACCAGGAGGTGCTCGAATTAATCAAAGAGTATCTGAGTGAAAATCAATTGGCCGACCACGTGGAATTTAAAGGGCATTTATGCACTGGTAAATGTGCTGAAGGACCCAATTTGCAAATCAATGGCAAGGAATTTCATCATGTGGACCGGAATGCAGTTATCGAAATTCTGGATAAGCATTTTCAATTGGTCTGATTCTATTTTCTGAATTGCATTTAATAAAAAATAAACCTAATGAATAAGCAGGAAGCCATATATACAGAAGCCAATAATTGTCAGGACTGCTACAAATGCATTCGACACTGCCCCGTAAAGGCAATTAAGATAGAAGATCATTCGGCGAGTATTATGCACAATTTATGTATATTTTGTGGTATTTGTACTAGCATATGCCCTGCCCAGGCAAAAATTATCAGGAACGATATTCACACGGCAAACTATTATTTACATCAGGAAGATCCTGTGTTTCTGTCATTAGCACCCAGCTTTGTGAGCGATTTTTCTGAATGGCCATTGGAGAAGTTTATGGCTGCCTGCAAAAAGTTGGGGTTCGAAGCGGTATCTGAAACAGCACTTGGCGCAGAGATGCTTTCAGCACAACTTAAAGATTGGCTTCCTGAACAAAATGGGGGAATATACATTTCATCCTGTTGCCCGACAGTAGTAGAACTTATCCAGAAGTATTATCCTGAACACATCGATAAATTAACGCCGTTTGTTAGTCCGGTTCAGGCACATGCCCGACTTTTAAAAAAGCTTAATCCAAATGCCCGAGTGGTTTTTGCAGGACCATGTATTTCAAAAAAAACAGAACTCGATTTTCCCGATAATGCCATCGATACTGTACTGACCTTTCAGGAGTTAAGCACAATGCTTGAGAATGAAGGTTTGCTTCCGGAGTTGGTCGATACGTCTGCATCTGAGCGTTTTTATCCGAAGCAAGCGCATAATGGCAGTTTGTATCCTGTCGATGGTGGAATGAGTAACAGTCTTCAGCCAGATGTTGCCCAAACCAGTTCTTCGTTTATGAGCTTTTCGGGAATGGCCACTATAAAAAAATTGCTTGATAATATGCCGGAAACAAACGGGCAAACACTCTTTTTGGAATTACTCGCTTGTGATGGTGGCTGTATTAATGGCCCGGGACGAGCTTCTTCGGGTGAGATCATACAGTCGAGGAGTGCTGTGCTCGCCACAAACGAGCAGCAGGAGGGAGCTAGCCTGGCCGATTATTCAACTATCCCTCTGGCCATGGATTATCAATTTAATTTTATTGAGAAACAACCCACCTTTCCTGAAGATGAAATACGCGAAGTATTGTCGTCCATCGGAAAAATGACACCTGCCGATGAGCTTAATTGCGGCGGGTGTGGATATAATACGTGTAGAAATTTTGCGCAGGCCATTTTGGGAGGTAAAGCTGAAAGACAAATGTGTGTGAGTTACATGCGTAAAATGGCACAAAACAAAGCTTCGGTGCTGCTGCGTAAAATGCCTTACGGAGTTGTAATTGTGGATGAAAATCTCAAAGTAATTGAGTCGAACGAGTTGTTTGCTTCCATTTGGGGTGAGACATCCCAACTGGCATATGATGCACGGCCTGGTTTGGAGGGCGCAAGCATCGAGAAACTCACTCCTTTATCACGGTTATTTAAAAACTTACTGCATTCAGGTCACGAACGTATTGAGAAAGATCTAGAGTACGAGGGACGTGTTTTGCATGTTTCATTATTCACCATTCAGAAACACAAGCAGGTTTGTGCTATTGTACGTGTGCCTGGTGAACATCAGGTATCTGTTGAAGAATTAATGTTGCGCCTAAAGCAAGTAGTAAGAGAAAACATGCAAACAGCACAAAAAGCAGCCAGTCTTATTGGAGAGAACGCTGCCAATACAGAGTGTGCAATTAATACTGTAATGGACTCTATGAAAGGAGGATTCAATGCGTAAAATGTTCATTGATAGCGATTCAGGCTATATGCCTAAAAATGGTCAGATTGTATGTGGCGATGTTTTTTTGAGCGAAAAAATGAAAAATGAAAATCGCCTTACAGCTGTACTTTCTGATGGGCTTGGTTCAGGAATTAAGGCAAATATTCTTGCCAATATGACAGCGACTATGGCTTTGAATTTTACAATCAATGATCAGCCTATTGAACGCAGTGCAATTTCTATCAGGGAAACGTTGCCCGTTGATCCTGTGCGAAAAATAGCATTTGCTTCATTTACCATTGTCGATACCGAATTTGACGGACAAACACGGATAATTGAATATGGGAACCCACAATTTTTAGTTTTCAGAAAGAATAAGCCGCTTAATCTTGAACGACGGTATTTGGCCGGTGGCGAGGTTGATATTGTGGAATTTCAGGCCTGTCGGGAAGATCGTATTGTGCTGTTCAGTGATGGCGTATCACAGTCAGGAATTGGCCGTAAGGACCTGCCTTTTGGATGGGAGACCAAAGCAATGACTGATTTTATTTGTAATACAATAACCAGTGATCCCAGCATTTCTGCGCACAAGTTATACAAATCTATTGTTCAGCAAGCCATTGTTAATGATATACAGAAACCCCGGGACGATATTACGTGTGCCGTGCTTTATTTTCGAAATCCACGAAAACTATTGGTATGCACCGGCCCGCCTTATGATAAAACATATGATTCGAATGTTGCACGCAAGATAAAAAATTTTGAAGGACATACAATTGTTTGTGGTGGCACAACAGCTCAAATTGTTGCACGTGAATGGGACGAAGAAGTAGTGGTTGATATGGAGCATTTTTCTAAAGACATTCCTCCCATTTCTCATATTCATGGTGTTGATTTGGTGACCGAAGGAATTCTTACCCTTGGAAAAGCTGCCGAGCTTTTAAAATATGGTACTTATGAGCAGGCCAGGCCACAGATCCGTCACGCTTACTGGTCGATCAACTATTAACTCACGATTATATTGAGTTTATGGTTGGGACAAAAATTAATGAAGCGCACCAGGACCCTAACCTGCCTGTTGAACTCGAAATTCGGCGCAATGTGGTAAAAAAAATGGCCTATATACTCGAGAAAGAATATTTAAAAGAGACAGAACTTAAATTTATTTAGCATGGAAACAAAAAAGATTCAAATTGTAATTTGCACAGGCACATTATGTCATGTGTTGGGTGGAGCTGAGCTTCCGTCTTTGGAACAGCATCTTCCAAATCATCTTAAAAATCAGGTAGATATTAAAGGTTCTCCATGTATTAATCATTGCAAAAATACAGACATGAGACCACCTTTTGTGGAGATTAACGGAGAGGTGATCGAACAAGCTTCAATAACTAGAATTCGGGAACATCTGGAAAAACTGACAGCCAATGACTCCAAATAAAAATAACGCTTCAATAATTCGAAAAGATTTGCTTATTCGTTTGTACCGGGAATTGTTAAACAACGATACAGCAAAGGTGGACAGAATCCCTATAATCATAAAACCTCGTGGTCGGGAACCATGGCGATGTTGCGTTTACAAAGACCGGGCTGTGCTCAAATATAAAATAATGTCGATGCTGGGTTATAGTGAATCCGATGAAAATGATGAACTCACACCCCTGAGCTGGTATGCTGAGCATCCCAAAGGTACAAAAAGCTTTTACCTGAACCTAATTGAGGAGGCATGCAGCAATTGCCCGCCTCCAAGCTATGTTGTAACCAACCTTTGTCGTGGTTGTGAGGCCCGCCCGTGTCAGGTAAATTGTCCGAAAGATGCGGTTAGTTTTCAAAACGGACAAGCAGTTATAAATGCTGAAACTTGCATAAACTGCGGGAAATGTATGCGTGAGTGTCCGTATAATGCAATCCACTATCAGCCACGTCCATGCGAAGATGTTTGTCCGGTAGACGCCATTTATCAAAATCCTAAAGGTTACGAAGAAATTGATATGGAAAAATGCATTCTTTGTGGGCGTTGCCTTCAGTCCTGTCCCTTTGGTGCAGTCATTCCATCATCTGATTTTCCGCTTCTGTTGGAAGATATGAAAAGTGAAACTCCGGTTGTGGCCATTGTGGCACCTGCTGTGGCAGGACAGTTTCGCACATCGCTTGAAAAAATTTATGCGGCTATTCGAAATGCCGGCTTCGATCAGGTTTACGAAGTGGCAGAAGGAGCCGAAAAAACAGCATCGTTGGAGCGTGCAGAACTTTTGCATTTGAAAGCACAAAATGAACATCCAGGACTGATGAGTTCCTGCTGTCCGGCATGGGTCAATTTTGTGAAAGGCAACAAGCAGGAGTGGAAAACGCATGTTTCTGAAACGCCAAGCCCGATGGTTTTGTCCGCAAAAAGCGTTAAAGAAAAAATCCCGAATGCCAAAGTGGTATTTATCGGACCCTGTTTGGCCAAAAAGGAGGAGGCACACTCCAGTGCCGAAGTCGATTATGCCATAACTTTTGAAGAGTTAGGGGCAGTATTTGTTGCTGCCGGAATTGAGGTTGCCAACCAGGAAGCAGACTCGATGCCTGAAAAAACACCCGAAATTGGAAGAGGGTTCTCTGCTTCAGGTGGAGTAGCAAATGCAATAGAAAAATTAGCCGGGCAAAAATTTAATACGCATATCGTAAACGGAATTGATAAAATGTCAATTCGGCAAATGGCCAAAGCAGTAAAAGATAAAAAAACAGATTTTTTTGAAGTGATGTGTTGCGAAGAGGGCTGTTTAGGCGGAAGTCAGAGTTTAACTTCAGCTAATGAAGCAAAAAGAATTATAAAAAATTGATACTCTATTAGGCATAATTGAGTTCATTGGGGTGGTAAGCTATTTTATCATCCCAATTTTTGGGAATTACAACCTTGTTCGTATATTTGCGAACAATAATTTATTATGAAAATCGATCCGATAACAGAAGAACAGAAAAAACTTGCCAGGTATGCCAAAGCATTCGGGCATCCGGTGCGTATGTATGTGCTCGATTTGCTTTCAAATCAAACATGTTGCTACAGTGGCGACTTAACAGAGGATTTACCAATTGCCAAATCAACCCTTTCGCAGCATTTAAAGGAACTGAAAGATGCCGGCTTAATCCAGGGCCAAATTGAAGCACCAAAAATCAAATATTGTGTCAATAAAGAAAATTGGGAAGAAGCCCAAAGATTGTTCAAAAAGCATTTGGGTATCTGATATTTTTTTGTTTTAATTGTTCGTAGTTTTACGAAATACGAAGTGTAACTTAAATAATCATTATTATGGAAATTAAAGTATTAGGAACCGGTTGCGCCAAGTGCAAAACACTGGAAAAAAACACGCGCGATGCTGCAGCAGAGTTGGGTATTGAAGCTGATGTAAAGAAAGTTGAAGACATCATGGAAATTATGGGATATGGTGTGTCGCGCACTCCGGCTATTATGATTGGCAACAAAATAGTGGTAGCCGGAAAAGCGCCATCAACAGAAGAAATTAAGAAAATCCTCACCCAAAATCAATAAGTTATGAAGTTTATCAATGTTTTTATAATCAGTTTGGCTGTTACCGCCACATTTGTGGTCTGCAACAAGGAAAAGAAAAACACAGCGGACAAAGAGACGACAAAAAAAGAAACCGTTGAGCAATCGCCGGTTGAAGCCTCTCAGGTAGCTGTTTACTATTTTCACGGCACCCGCAGATGTGCTACCTGCCAGGCCGTAGAACGTGTTTCGAGAAGTGCTGTAAAGAATTTTTATGATGGCGAAATTCCCTTTGCCAGTTATAATATCGAGGAAGAGGAAGGTGCAGCAAAAGCCAAAGAAGTAGGTATTACAAGCTCTACACTTCTTATTGTGCGCGATGGGGAGAAAATTGATATTACCGATGAGGCTTTTATGAATGCCCGCTCAAATCCGCAAAAGTTGAAAGAACTAATCAAAGAAAAAATTGAACCCCTGAAAGAGAGTTAGCGTCAAGTCAAGCATAACCTGACGGGTCAGGATTTTTTTTCATGCTTACAAAACGCTGTTATGCTAAGACTTTGGTAATTAATGATTTAGTAACATGGAGATACTTAACAAATCTGCTCAAACGGCAGGGTTTTGAAAATGCAGTAAGCCTTGATGGCGTATCCGTTTGCCTGGGAAAAGCAGGGTTTACCCATTGAAAGGGTTATTTGAACAAGTGATAGTAAAAGATGTTATGATGCTTGTAAAATCTGCTACGAGGGCTGCAGCGATTCTATACATGTCTATTTACTCACAGCGAAAACGCCCACCGACACTAAGATAATTAGGGTAGAAACGCCAAAATATAGAAAAGCATACTTATGTTTCTTCTCAGAAAGTTGGGTTCGATGAATAAAAACGTTCCCGATAGTGCTTATGATAGTCACAAAAATTATATTTGAAAAATGTTGAATGGCCCAAAACCGGAGTGAGGAATAACGCATTGCTTCTTCAGGGGTGATTGTATCGAAGGGTTTTTTTAGAAAAAAGTAGAGTATGATACCCAGTAACAAATCGATGTACAACAGCACAAGAAATGAACGGCGTAAAATATTTTCAAACCGGCCATATTCACGTTTCATTACCCACCCCATAAACGAATACAGCGATATAAAAATAGCCACAGAAAAAAAGAGAATACTGAATACAATATGAAAG
This sequence comes from Salinivirga sp., assembly GCF_055145285.1. Taxonomy (NCBI): domain Bacteria; kingdom Pseudomonadati; phylum Bacteroidota; class Bacteroidia; order Bacteroidales; family Salinivirgaceae; genus Salinivirga; species Salinivirga sp. The sequence goes on from NZ_JBSRDC010000015.1 coordinate 83,601, forward strand.
TATAAAAACGCCGTGTAGAATTGTTGCATGGGTTCTCGAATTTAATGTGTAATAAAGGTAATAAAATCAACGGATGCGATGCAAACCGTTGATTTTATAATAAATTATTAAGAACGGCCCCAATTGGCATTTTTCACCCAATTCGTCAGGAATTGAGCGTTTTCGTATGGTATGCCCGGCATAAACCCATGACCCAGGTTGAAAATCCAATCGGAGTGGTGCTTGCCAAAATCCAAATATTGGTTTAACCTTTTTTCAATTACAGGCTGATCGGCGAACAATAAACGAGGATCCAGGTTTCCTTGCAGGCCAATTTTCGGGTGTGTGAGTTTCCGGGCTTCAACAAGTTCAATTTGCCAATCGATACTAACATAATCGCAGTGTTCGGGTGTAAGCAAACCTAAACCTGTACTTAATCCTTTTGGGAAAAATATAAACGGTAAATTTGCTTCCCGGGCAGCTTTGGCTATCCGCTTTACCGAAGTCATAAATAACTCATTATAGAGTTCCACAGGAATTAATCCGGCATGTGTTTCAAACAACTGGAACACATCAATTTTATGAGCAGCCTGCTGTTTTAAATATTCGATGGAAAGGTCTGTAACAGCCTCAATTAGTTTTTTAGTTGTCGCTCTATTTTTATAAATATATTTTGTAGCATTGGGAAATGCCTGGTGGGTGCCCAGGCCTTCGATCATATAGCACAAGACAGTAAGAGGGCCACCGCAAAATCCAATTAGGGGCGTGTCTGCAGGTCGTTTGCGAATAATGGCATCAATCACATCATAAATATACTGCAGTTTATCCGGATCGGGATTCAGGTTGGGTTGATCGACGGATTTTAAAGGTTTTTCGAAAACCGGCCCTTTTTCTTTAAAATCCAAACCCATACCCATAGCGTATGGAATCACAAGAATGTCTGAGAATAATATAGCTGCATCCACACCTAAATCATCAATGGGCATCAAAGTTACATCTGCAGCCATTTCGGATTTTTTCATCATTTCCCAAAACGTGTGTTTCTCTTTCAGGGCAAGGTAAGAAGGCAACACACGACCAGCCTGACGCATAAACCATACGGGAGGCCTGCTGTGAGGCTTCCCGTTTATGGTGTCTAATAATATTGAATTCATAAAACGAATTTACAATTGTTTAAGTGCATTTAAGTTCGCGGCAATGGTTTGATCGATATCTTCATCGGAGTGCACATACGAAACAAAACCAGCTTCATACTGCGATGGAGCGAGGTAAATACCACTTTCCAGTGCTAAACGGAAGTATTTTGCGTAACGAGCCGGATCCGAGGTCATGGCATCATCGAATGAATTCACCGCTTTATTATCGGTAAAGAACAACGTAATCATACTTCCTATGTGGTTAACTACTCCATTGATTCCTGTATCTTTCAGGTTCTTTCGCATTCCTTCAGCCAGTTTGGTTGTTTTGCGTTCCAGCTCCGGATAGATGTCGGCATTGTTGTGCAATTCGTTCAACATGGCATAACCAGCATGCATGGCCAGCGGATTGCCGGAAAGCGTTCCAGCCTGGTAAATAGCTCCATTAGGAGCCAGCTTTTCCATTATTTCTTTTTTACCACCATAGGCGCCTACTGGAAGTCCACCGCCGATAATTTTACCGAGGGTTGTAATATCAGGCTCTACGCCAAAGTGTAATTGTGCGCCACCTTTGGCCGCGCGGAATCCACTCATTACCTCATCAAATATCAATAAGGCTCCATGTTTTTTTGTAATTTCACGTACGCCTTCAATAAAGGATTTGTCTGGAATTATCACTCCCATATTACCGGCTACAGGCTCGAGTATAACAGCTGCGATTTCATCACCATGAGATTCAAAAAGAGCTTTTACCGATTCCAGATCGTTGTATTTAGCTGTTAATGTATCTTGTGCAGTACCTTTGGTGACACCGGGGCTATCGGGTAATCCGAGGGTAATGGCACCGGAGCCGGCTTTAATCAGGAAGCTATCGGCATGACCGTGATAATTTCCTTCAAACTTAATGAACTTGTCACGCCCCGTATAACCACGAGCCAAACGTAATGCGCTCATGGTGGCCTCTGTACCGGAGTTGACCATTCGCACGATATCAATCGATGGAATTATCTTTGTAATTAATTCAGCAAGTTGAGTTTCAATAATTGTAGGAGCCCCATAACTTGTACCGCGCTCGGCAGCTTCTTTTACGGCTTTAACTACACTGGGGTAGGCATGTCCTAAAATGAGTGGGCCCCATGACCCTACGTAATCGATATATTCATTCTGGTCGATATCGTATATTTTGGATCCTTTACCATGGCTGATGTATACCGGATTCAAATCTACACTCTTAAAGGCTCTTACTGGTGAATTTACGCCACCTGGAATATATTGCACTGCTTTTTTAAATTCAGTTCTCGACTGGTCTATTTTCATTACAAGTAATTTTTAAAGTTTGTCTACAATTTCTTGAGTATGATACGATAAAATAATGTCGGCACCGGCCCGTTTGATGGAAGTTAAGAGCTCTTTTACAATCCGTTCCTCATCAATCCATCCCTTTTCAGCAGCTGCCTTCACCATGGAGAATTCTCCACTCACGTTATAGGCGGCAATAGGAGTATTGAATGTATCTTTGGTTCTGCGAATTACATCCAGATAACTAAGTGCTGGTTTTACCATTACAATATCAGCTCCTTCCTGCAGGTCAAGCTCAATTTCGCGCATCGCTTCATCCGAATTCGGCGGATTCATTTGGTAGGTATCTCGGTTGCCAAACTGTGGTGCACTTTCTGCAGCATCTCTAAAAGGCCCGTAAAAGGCAGAAGCATATTTTGCTGAATATGACATAATGGGCATATTGTAATAACCGGCCTCATCCAGCGTATCGCGCATGTGTCCTACGCGCCCGTCCATCATATCGCTGGGTGCCACCATATCTGCTCCTACACGGGCAAATGAGATGGCTTGTTTTGAGAGTGTTTCTAAGGTTTTATCATTATGTACATCACCATCTACAATGGTTCCGCAGTGTCCGTGAGTAGTATATTCACAATTGCAAACATCAGCAATGATATATAATTCGGGTACTTTTTCTTTAATTGCTTTGATCGCGCGTTGTACAATAGCATCATCATGTGTGGCTACCAGACCGTGTTCGTCTTTCTTTTCTGGAATACCGAAAAGCAAAATGGAACGCACACCTTTGGCGTAAAGTTCCTCACAGGTTTTAACCATCATATCTACTGAAAGTTGATAATTGCCGGGCATGGACTTAATGGGGTTTTTTACACCTTCGCCAGGGCAGGCAAAAAGGGGCATTACTAAGTCTGCTGGGCGTAAGATTGTTTCTTCAACCATATCTCTAATAGCCTGGTTTTTTCGTAAGCGTCTTAGTCGTGTTCTGGGAAATGTCATAATATTACGTTTTAATGATTATACTTTAGGTTGATTGTGTTCAAAGTATTGCGCCATTTCATTTACAAGCACTTCCAAATTAGGCAGGGAGGGCATAAAATCCGGTGTAACCCCTTGAGCTTGTAAGGCTTTTTGGGTAGTGGAACCGATAACGGCGACTTTTAAATGCGTTTGATTTAGGTCAGCACTGTGGTGAGTGTAAAAAGCCTCCACAGCAGACGGGCTCATGAAAAGAACAATATCGTTATCCTGATTTTGAATCAGGTTCTGGATTGCTGTTTCTGCATATTTGATTTTCTGGGTTTTGTATGTAATTACTTTCCGGCAAAAGTGCTTTGATTCCAGTATATGCAGTAAGTTATCAGAAGATAAGTTGCCGGCAGAAATCAGAATTTGCTGTGGTGTTGCACCTAGCACGTTTATCAATTCCCGGGCAAACGATTCTGCATTTTTGCAGGAAGATATGAAATCTGCTTTTTTGCCATATTGAGCCAATGTTTCGGCCGTGGCCTTTCCGATAACCGCATACTTAAAGGTGGTTTCGTGGGAGGTTTGTTGTATTGCGCGCAGCCACTCAAAGAAATAAGTTACACTATTGGAACTGGAAAATACCACCCATTGAATATCATTCAGTTGTGTTGCTTTTTCTAGAGAAGGATTATTTGCAGCAGATATTTTAATCAGAGGGAACTTAACCATACGTGCACCATGGTTTTTCAAAAGATTGCCGAGTTTCTCAGCTTTCTTAACATTACTGGTAGCAATGATGGTTTTTCCTCTGAGTGCTGTCATATTATTGACTATTGAATTTGCGAATTCGTTCCAATATATCTGCCGAACCCTTAGCAATGAAATAATCAGCAAGGTCATTGGCAAGTCGGTCAGCGTTGCTTAATTTTCCTTCTACTACATGTTCAATTGCATTGGTTCCATCTACATAAGCCATAAACCCCCGCATGTTTAGGTTATCGGCTTTCACGGATGAGTAGCAACCGATTGGGATTTGGCAGCCACCTTCGAGCTTTCGCAGGAAAATCCGCTCTGCATTTGTTGTTTGTAAGGTCAAGGGGTCTGAAATATCGTGTAGAATTTCATGAGTACGTGCATCATCTTCCCGAATCTCCATAGCAATGGCGCCTTGAGATACGGCCGGAATGATTACTTCCGGATCGATAATTTCAGAAATATAACGATCGAGTCCGATGCGCTGCAGTCCGGCAGCTGCCATGAGCATCACATCGCAGTGGCCGTTTTCCATCTTACGCAGCCGTGTATTCACATTGCCTCGAATATCGACAATATGGAATGTGGGATTCATTTTCAGAAGTTGCGCAGACCTTCTAAGACTCGACGTGGCAATAATTACATCGGGTGAAAGATCGCTCATTTTAATGCCTTTGGTACTGACAAGGGCGTCGCGCACCTCACCACGTTTTAATACGCCGCCCAGCTTTAGTCCATCGGGAAGTGTAGTGGGGAGGTCCTTTAAACTATGAACGGCCAAATCGACTTCATCGTCGAACATGGCCTGTTCCAGTTCTTTGGTGAATAATCCTTTATCGCCAATTTTTGATAAGGCGACATCCAAAATTTTATCGCCTTTTGATTTTATAATAACTAATTCGGTTTTTATTTCGGGGAAACGTGCAGCTATTGCTTCCTTTACCTGATTGGCCTGGTAAAGCGCCAGTTGGCTGCCTCGGGTGCCAATTCGTATTTGTTTATTTCTCATCTACAGTTCTTTTTCTAAAGTTAGTTTGATTCAATGAAGTGCTAATTCAAATCGAAGAGAGAGTTCAGAAGCTTAACATATTCCATGCGTTTTCCGTTATGGGTTACCTCTTTAATATTTTTAATCAATAAGCGGGCATATTTTTCTGCAATATGGTCACCATAATTGTCTAACAAATCGTTCTCATCGGCTTTATTTACTTTTTTAAAGCCAGCCAATTCAGTTTGATTAATCAAATTAAAATTTGATTTAACAGTGGAAATTACATCGCCCAGGTTACGCGATGAAAGCCAGTTGTTGTAATCTATCAGGTATTCCTGTATAATCTCATCAATATCGCTCATCAACCGTCTCCTTTTCTCCTCATTTGCAGAGACTACTTCCTGCAGTTGATCTACGTCAAACACCAACGTATTATCCACACCATCTACTTCGGGTGCAATGTTACGTGGTACCGATAAATCGATAAAGAGTTGTTTTTTACCATTTCGTTGTGAAGCGGCTTCGATTACTTCGGGTTGATTGATTAAAGTTTTTTTGGAGCCGGTAGAAACAATTATGATGTCACTTACCTGCATTTGAGGAATAAGGGTTTCGAAGGGAGCTGCTTCAACATTATATTTTTCGGCCAGGTGTTGTGCTTTTTCGTATGTGCGGTTGGTAATAACCACGTCTCTACACCCTTTTTTGATCAGGTTTTTCAGTGTTAGCGTACCTGTTTCTCCAGTCCCCACAACCAGTATGCGGCACGATATCAAATCGGGAAATATTTTCATGCACTTCTCTACACCAGCATAGGATACGGAAAATGCTCCCTGATTAATTTTTGTCTTTGTGCGAATCTTTTTGTTGGCCTCGAATGATTTGGTAAAAAGCCGTGTAAGTTCCGTATCGGATAGTTTATTGTCCAGACTCACTTGCAGTGCCTGTTTCACCTGACGAACGATCTGGTTTTCTCCCAGTACCATTGAGTTGGCGCCGGCGACTACATAAAACAGATGTTTAATAGCCTCGTCTCCTGATTTTAAATAGAAATATTCACGGATATTGGAAGACACATTGCAATAGGCTTTTAAACTTTTCAGCAGAAAGCTAAAAGCTGCTTTCTCACAGCAATCTTCCATCTGGAAATAAAATTCCGATCGATTACAGGTTGACAATACAATTACCCCTGAAAAATCCGGGTTCTCTTTCAATTGGTTGCCCAGTTCTATTACCTGGGATTCATTCAGTGAAAAGTTTTCTCTTACCTGTAATGGAGACGATTCGTAGTTGATTCCTAAAACACCTATCATAATGATCGTTATTTTTAGTGCAAGGTAATCACCAACTTTGTAGAAAACCTGTTATTTGTACTAATTCTAAGTTAAAATTAGCATGTGGTATTGATTTCAGAGAAGTTTAATGTGAAGCAATGGAGTTTGTTTTGGTAATCATAATCAATTTTAATTTTATAGTACCGGCATATTCTGTTTACAATTTCAAGTCCTAACCCGCTACTTCCCTCACTTGTCGATTTTTTTACGAACCGTTTAAATACCTGACTCCTGGGAATTTCCAAAGGTTCTCCACTATTGCATATTTGTAATTTATTTTTTTCCAATGTAATTTGAATTCTTCCCATTTCCGAACCATGAACAATGGCGTTTTTTATTAAATTGGAAATAAGTACTTCAGCCAGTACAGGATTCATATTTACGCAAGTATCTACAGAATTTATATGTAAATCAAATTGTCGTGCATCAATAAGGATCGTATAGTTTTCGATAAGTTGTGAAAGCACTTGATGCAAGTTAATGCATGAAACTTCACCGTACTGATTATTTTCAATTCTGGAAATCATAAGTAAGGATTGGTTCAATTTTGAAAGGCGCTGGGCGGTCTCTAAAATTGTATTTACTATGTTGAGCTCTTTGTTATTAAGATTGTCAGATTGTAGCAAAAGTTCAGCTTTCCCTTTAATGATTGCCAGCGGAGTTTGCAGTTCATGGGTGGTGTTGGCCGTCAGTTCTTTTAAATTCAGGAAATCGTTTTCAATACGCTCCACCATCTTCATGTGCACTTTATTCAATTTGTCAAACTCTTCAATTTCTGATGGTTCCAAATTGAGTTTTTCCTTACTTTGGATATTATAACTTTGGACTTTGGACAAATTACGAAAAAACACGGACCACACTTTCTCAAAAACATGTCGGTTCATAGCATAAATTAATAGCATAAAGACTATTAGAACCATAATGGATGAGATCGTAATGCGTTGTATGAGTTTATCGGCTGACACAAGAGATTTATAGATCGTTACTTGTTTGTTTTTTCCCTTTACTATATGAGAAAACTGCAGCGCACGATAGGGAAGGTAAGCCTGCTTCTCTTCTTTACGCAGTACAGTATCTGCAAATTGTGGTTCAATGTGGCGGTGTTTTCGGAGTGGTTTTATATCAACTTCATAGTTCAAAAATACATGGTTTTCTTTGAGCCTTTCCTGATCAAATACCGTTTTAATTTTATGCATTTGATCCATGAGCTCGCTGTCTACATGGTTCTCAATCATCTGTTTTGAAATATGAAAAAACAGATGATTTCCAGCGAAAATAATAAAGACGCTGATGGTAATAACTATGAGACTTGTTTTGGTAAGTAGCTTCATCCATTAAATTTTTTCTGTGGTTTGTTCTGCTTGTCCATAGTGTCATCTCAACTATGAAATGAAGGGTAAGTTGAAGAAATTTTCGTTTTTACCAAGGCAAAAAATGTGCGCAACGTTCTGTAAACACTTTTTAACGCAAATAAAAATGAAAAGATCTTTACCTGGCCCGTCAGATTATGCTTGACTTGCCACTATTTTATAATGAGCAATTTAAACTTGCTTTTCTTTCTTTAATATTTTGTTTGTATAAACATCATAAACTATATCAATACATCGGCTGTTGGAAGATTAAAAGTTATTCAGCTATAAATTTGTACCCAACGCCATATACAGTTTTTATATAATCTTTACAACCTTGCCTGGTGAGTTTTTTACGTAAGTTTTTAATGTGTATGTACACAAAATCAAGTGATACTAATATGTCTACATGTTCCCCGACCAGGTGCTCAGCAATGGACGTTTTTGATATCACCTGGTTACGATTGGTAATTAAATAATATAGTAAATCAAACTCACTTTTAGTAAATTCAACAGGTTCTCCTTGCACTTTTACCTGCCGATTCTGTAGGTCTACCGTCAGAGATCCAATAATAAGTTCGCTATCCCCTTCAAATTTCAAACGTCGCATCAAACTATAGATGCGGGCATTCAATTCCGCCAAATGAAAGGGTTTCACAAGGTAGTCATCAGCGCCTATATTTAGCCCTTCAATGCGGTTATCCAATTCGTCTTTGGCTGAAATAATGATGATACCCGCCTTTTTGTTTTCTTTTTTCATCTGGCGAATTAGATCCAAACCACTCCCATCTGGCAACCCGATATCTACTACCAAACAATCGTATTCATAGAGTGAACATAGCTCAGAGGCTCTACCCAGGTTGGTGGCGGTGTCGCAATAATACTTTTTGTCCTTAACCAGGTATTCCACTATTGAGTTTGCCAGCTCCTTTGCATCTTCGACCAACAGAATCTTCATATGCGCCTATTTTTTTACTTTCACACGTCCGGCATTTACAAACAATATGATAAAAATACACATTTTAACTCGAAAAAAAACCTAAGTAATCCTTTGCAAATATAAATGAGACTTTGTTCATTTTTGTATCAACTCCGGATAAGCTTATGCAGTGATTCCTCCTTTGAGGTGCATGTGTTAGTTCTGCTGTTGAATGTGGCGCCGCGCTTAAAGAAACGCTATTTTTAGGAAGTTATATTACACATCTGTTCCCAGATCTATCTTTAATTTTATTTTTAGTAGTTGTAGTTCTTTTCTATTTAATAATAAAATGTTAATTTTATAGTTCTCTTTAAAATAGAGCATGGGGATTAATTTGTTGTTTTGTAGCATGTTAGATCGTTTTTTTTTAATGACAATGTTTAAATAAAATATTATGAAATTTATTAAAGTAATTGCTTTTTCCTTTGTTATTATCTGCTCAACTTTGGGCGCTGCAACAGCTCAACAGCATAGTGATGACAAACTGATTTTGGGTGGGACCTATTTTTTTGAAGAAGAGCTGCTTAATACATTAGCTGATTATCTGACAGAAGCGCTGGATATGTCTGTAGAGGTGAAATTGTATGACAAAACAAGCAGTTTGCATGCCGATATGGATAAGCATAACCCTGATATCCTGCTAATGAATTCATACGGATATGTTTATGGACATGCCAAGTATCCGGATTATACTGCATTTGCAGCCTTAGGTACTAAAACTAAACCTGATTCATATAAAAGTTGCATTATCGTAAATGCCGATAGCAAGTACAATACACTTGATGAGCTAATTAATGATGCTTCAAACGTTGACCTGCGTTTTGTGCATGCCACTTCAACATCGGGGCATATTGTACCAAGATATGAATTGCGTAAGCGTGACATTACCCAGGCAGAGGGGGTATTTAAAAATATTGAGTTCGGAGGCAGTCACGAGAAAGTTATTATGTCTGTTATAAAAGGAGAGGCCACTGCTGCGGCATGTGGCATACCCAGCCTTGAGTATTTAATTGAGCAAGATGATTTAAAAAAGGATCAATACCGTATTATTTGGAAATCGCATAAGATCCAGGGAGCACCTGTGGTTTATAATTCGCAGCTCGAAAGCGAAACCAGGGAAAAAATCAGAAATGCTTTTATTAACATGGCAAATGATGGTCCGGAAGCTTATGAATTTGTAAGGTCTACTTTTCATGCTGATAAAAAAAGCAAATTTATTCCGGTTGATGATAGCGAGTATGATGTTATAAGAAGTATGGCTTCAAGTATGGATGACCTTATTCTTTTCCTTAATTTCTATTTGCAATAAGATTTATTTTTTTACATCCGGGGCTTGCATTTTTCCCGTTGATTGGGTAAAAACGCTTATCGTTTAAGCTTTTCTTGCTTTTTTTAAGCGTCTGATGAACAGGACGACAAAGATAAGCTTGAGCGTAAGTCCGGTTATCATTAAATAAATATATTGATTGTTTGTGGTGTGATACTTCATTGCAATACCACTGAAAAATACCAGAAGGCCAATAATTAAAAAGAGCAATTCGTATCCGGGTTTGTAAAATCCAAGCCAAATTTGTAAGGCGATATAATAAATTTTGAGCAACCCACCTGTGGCCATTAAAGGAATAGCTATGTAGTTTTCCATTCCGGCAAAACGGAATATTATGCCAAGGCTTAGAAGTATGATACCGGTCGGTAAAACCCATTTATGCTTCATGCATTCGTGTTTGTGTATCCGCATCTTTATTCATTACCTGCAGAATTGTTTTTAAAATAATTAAGCAGGTGCAATGGTAAACTTTTTCCCGGTAAGTTCTTCAGAAATCTTCCATAATTTTTTGGCAACATCCTTATCCATGGCATGCGGTTCGGGTTGTGCTAATCCCGGCGCGCCTTTCATATCATTAAACCCCTGGGGGCCATAGTATGCTCCACCTTTCACGTCAGAATCCAGAGCTGCCATAAGTGTGGGTAAAGCTGCCTTTTCCGGGCTGTGTGCCATGAAAAGCATAAATGGCCAGGCTAGAGTGTACAAAACCCTGGGTATAAACCTCGGCAGGTTTGTGCCCGATACGCCCGGATGCGCTGCTACTGAAAGCACTTTTTTACCTGAATCATCAATTTTACGTTGAAGTTCAATTGCAAACATCAGACATGCCAGTTTACTTTGCTGGTAGGCTTCCATTCTGGAATAGCGTTTTTCGGCATTAAGATTTTCAAAGTCTATTTTTCCTTTCTTATGAGCAATACTGCTCAGTGAAACAATACGAGAACCCTCTGTCTTTTGCAAAAGGGGAAATAGCAGGTTGGTCAGAAGAAAATGACTGAAATAATTTACACCTATCTGGGATTCGAAACCATCTTTTGTTTTGGAAAATGGCGGAATCATAATGCCGGCATTATTAATCAGCAAATCTAAACGTTTATACTTTTTCTCGTAATTATCTGCAAATTCCCTCACCGATTGCAGGTTCCCTAAATCTATTGTCATAAGTTCCAGGTCAGCTTCCGGGGTATCTTTTTTAATCGCATTAATGGCATTTTTACCCTTCTCTGCATTTCGGCATGCCATAATAATTTTCATTCCGGTTGTAGCAAGGCCACGAGCAGTCTCATATCCCAGACCACTGTTAGCACCTGTAACTATGGCTATTCGGCCTTCTTGTTTTGGTATTTGTTTTATATTAAAAGTCATAAGATTAAATTTTTATTAGTCCGATGTTGGTTTATTTGTTAGTACAATATGACAGAAATAATTTCCATTATAATCTGTACTCCCTTACTACATCTTTCAAACAGGTGGTTTTGCCTATTGTTTGTATTTTTATAAATATTCTATAGCAATTCACCAATTAGTTAACGAAAAACCGGATATCAACAGCCATGTTTAGTGCAATAGCAGTGGAAAAACAGGGTGTCTCTGCAAGCAACCCTGATTTTTATGCAAATCCTGCTCGGTTGAGAACTTTAGATTTTACCACACCATTTTGCTTGTAAAAAGTAATTAAGTTCAGAATAACGACAGCGGTTAATCACTACATTTGCCAGCATGCCAATAGATATTAGTATCGAGAATTATCTGGAAGAACTTCAGCACCTGCCACTAATTGATGTGCGCACGCCCGCTGAGTATGAAAAAGGCCATATTCCCGGAGCGGTCAATATTCCTTTGTTTTCGAACGAAGAACGTGCGCATGTAGGCACTGTTTACAAGCAGGAATCGAAGGAAGCTGCTATGGAGTTTGGTTATAAGTATGTAAATCCTAAGCTTAATGCATACATAGAGGAATCATTAAAAGCGGCACCTGATAAAAAAACAGTGATTTATTGCTGGCGGGGCGGAATGCGGAGCCATGCATTTGCCGAACATCTCGAAGACAACAATTTTAGGCGAGTGAACGTAATTGAGCATGGCTATAAGGCGTACCGAAAACTCGCGGTTAATAATTACGATAAAGGTGAACTGCGTGTACTTGGTGGTTATACAGGTAGCGGTAAAACCCATATTCTGCATGAAATGCAAAAACAAGGGCAGCAGGTAATTGATTTGGAAGGGCTGGCCAATCATAAAGGGTCGGCATTTGGTAATATTGGAATGGAAACACAACCCACTACAGAACAATTCGAAAATAACCTGTATTGGGAATGGCAGAAACTGGACTTAAGCGAACCAATATGGATTGAAGACGAAAGTGTAAATATTGGAAATGTTAACCTACCTGTATCGCTTTTTCGGCGCATGCGTGAGTCAGAGCTGTATTTTATCGAAATTAGCAAAGAGGCCAGGGCAAAATTATTGGTTAAGGAATACACCATAGAAAATAAAGAAAAACTTGCTCAAGGCATACAAAGAATAAGTAAACGATTAGGCCCCCAAAATACTAAAGCAGCCCTGGAGAAGCTTGAAAGGAATAATTTTTTTGAAGTTGCCCTTCTCACGCTTACTTATTATGACAAATATTACAAGAAAGGAATGGGGAAAAGAAACTCAGATAACGTACATTTTATAAATCTACAAGACACTTCTGCCAGGGAAAATGCAGAACAAATATTAAACTTACAATATGACCGGAATAAAATTGACACAATTTAGTCATGGTGCAGGATGCGGATGTAAAATTGCACCTTCTTTGTTGACAGATATTTTGAAAACCAGCACACCTGATTTAACCGACGAGAATCTGCTCGTGGGAAATAATAGCCGCGATGATGCTGCTGTATACAAAATGGATGATGACACTGCTATTATCAGCACCACAGACTTTTTTATGCCCATTGCCGATGACCCTTATACATTTGGCAAAATAGCTGCCGCCAACGCTATGAGCGATGTATATGCCATGGGAGGTAAACCATTAATGGCCATTGCAATATTGGGTTGGCCCATTGACAAACTTCCGGCTGAAGTGGCTTCGCAAGTGATGGACGGAGGACGAGCTGCATGTAAAGAAGCCGGAATTGTAATAGCCGGTGGGCATAGTATCGATAGCCCTGAGCCCATTTTTGGGTTGGCTGTGACAGGTAAAGTAGAAATCAGCAAATTAAAACGCAATGATACAGCCACCGAAGGTTGCCGGCTTTACCTTACCAAACCTTTGGGTGTAGGAATACTATCAACGGCACAGAAACAGGGTAAGTTGAAAAATGAACATGCCACAATCGCTTCCGATTCAATGTGTAAACTGAACGATGTAGGCTTACAGCTCGCTGATATTGAAGGTGTGAAATCGATGACAGACGTAACAGGATTTGGTTTAATGGGCCATTTGAGTGAAATGTGCGAAGGGAGTAAGCTCAGTGCAACAATCGAATTTAATAAGGTGCCCAGAATCCATGAGGCAGAAGCGTATATCAAGGCAAAGTGCTTGCCGGGCGGTTTGCATAAAAACTGGCATACTTATCACCAAAATGTAGATTTAGCCAACGAAGCTTACAAGCCTTTTTTGTTTGATCCACAAACAAGCGGTGGCTTGCTGATAGCTGTAGAACTCCATGCTACTAAGGAAGTTGAGCAAATTTTGCAGGATAGTGGCCTTGAAAGTGAGCCTTTTGGCTTGTTAACCAAATCGTCAGATAAACTAATCAACGTGCGCTAGTTTAGCTTCTTTTTTCCTAATGCGGTGTTTAATCCAATTATGGGCAATTACGCCCGATAATATCAGGGCAGCACCAAATAATTCTCTGGGGTTGAGTGTTTCATTAATAAAAATATAGCTGCACAAGGCGGCAAAAATTGGTTCTGTGGCCAAAATAATCGATACTTTAATGGCGGGTACGAATTGCTGAACCCACACGGTTATGAAATAGCACACAAGCGTACCGATTAATCCGAGATATAGCAACGATAAACCAGATGATGTAGTAAGTTGCGGCACACCATTATTGGTAAAAAGAAATGCCACAAGACTGGCCAACATAGCTCCCATAAATTGATAAAGCACAATAATTCCGGCATCAGCCTTTTGTACAAAACGCTGCGCAAATACAATATGAAAAGCTAATGATAATGCTGTAATAAGCGTAATGATATCGCCAATATTAATGTCTGTTTCCAGATCGTAAGTCAGGAAAAATAATCCTACCAGAACGATTCCTACCGACACCAAATCTATTTTCAGAATTTTGTATTTGAACAAAGTAAACAGCAGAAATGGTACAATAACCACGGCCGAACCGGTAATAAAGGCACTGTGGCCGGTACTGGTGTATTTTAATCCGATGGTTTGACTCAGGTATATCGAGGCCAGTAAGAATCCCAGAACCGTGCCATAGAGGAAAGCACTTTTTTGTTTTAATTTTTGAGGCTTTTTAATCAGGTTGTAAATCAACAGAGCTGCAAAAGCAAGGCCTGTGCGTGTAAATACAATGAAAGACTCGTCAACTGTAGTTACGGTATCTTTTATAATAAAAAAGGTAGACCCCCAAATAAGCGAAACCAGAAAAAGCAAGAATGTGTACATGGCATTTTTTATTCGCAGTAAAAATAAGCGCTTTTATACCACGGTAAAATTGATTCGAAAAATTGTACGGAATTAATACACAGTAGTAATTTATTTTTGGCGCGTCAGATAAGACATATTCATGCTTATTATTTTGCCATTATTCCATGTTTCACTGTGAAAAATATACTTGTCGCCCATAGTATATAATCTGAAGCGATATTCATGCTCTTCAAAAACGCCTTTCAAGTAGTAAACGTTTCCTTCTTTCGTGCCTTTTGCCTCAAATGGCCCTTGCTTCATTAAGACAGAATCATTTTCAATGATCAGCGTCATGCCCTTAGTTAAATCTTTGCCGTTTTTTATTCCATATGCTGTAATAGATAAATTCACAGAGTCGACAATTTTCATAGTTTCCTTGTAATCATGCGCCACCACGTCTTTTCCATTTTCAATAATGTAGGTGTGGTTATGCCATTTTCCTTCCAGAAATTTCACCAACTCATTGGCATTTTGTTGGGCATTAATATTTAAGGCGAAAATGATCCATAAAACGAATAGGATAAATTTTTTCATAGCATAATATTTAGCAGTTAACTGTAGTATATCTTCAACAGTAATTTTTAAACCACATTTTTACTCATGATGTGCATCAATGCTTTTTATCTACGTAAGATAAGAAATTTTTTAATATCACTTATGGTCAATTGTATAAGATTGAGGATGACAGGAAATTCACTTTTGAATATGCTTTGATTACATAATCAGTTTTGCGAATGTAGAAAAAGTCCTTAACTTTTCAATAAAAACTATGTATAACCGATTAATCACCAATATTAGACCACTGGGCTTTACCTGGGAAACGCAAAACCCGTTTTTGTTTTGTGTGCATCATCTCGATCATTACCCTAAAGGTAACGAGGAGTTAGGGCCCGATGCTTCCCTTGCAGGGCGCAATCTCGGACAGGATTTCACAACTAAAGATGGTTGGCGCATGTATCACGGTGAATCTATTCCCGGCTTTCCGGCGCATCCGCATCGTGGATTCGAAACCATTACTGTTGTACTCAATGGTTTTGTCGACCATTCTGACTCACACGGTGCAGCCGGCCGTTACGGCAACGGCGATGTGCAATGGATGACTGCCGGCGCCGGTTTACAACATGCCGAGATGTTTCCACTGTTGAAAACACAGGAAGAGAATCCGTTGGAGCTTTTTCAGATTTGGCTTAATTTGCCCAAATCAAGAAAATTTGCCGACCCTCATTATAAAATGTTGTGGGCCGAAGATATTCCCGTTTTCAAATCCACTGATGCTAAGGGAGGCAGCACGGAAGTAACCATTATTGCAGGTAGCATAGAAGATACTGTTGCACCCCCACCTGCTCCGGATTCCTGGGCTGCTACCAATGATAATGATGTGAGCATCTGGCTCATTAAAATGGACCCGCATGCCACCTGGGAAATCCCCACTGCCACCGCGGAGGCCAACCGTTCATTGTATTTCTACAGCGGTACGGGGATTAAGGTTGCCGGTATTGATATTCAGCCATACCATTCCATCGACCTTTTGGCAGATGAAAAAGTTATTATTGAAAATGGCTACGATGATGCCTATATGTTGCTTTTGCAAGGGCAACCGATTAACGAACCTGTAGTGCAGCATGGCCCGTTTGTAATGAATACCGGTGCTGAGATTAAACAAGCCATTATGGATTATCAGCAAACACAGTTTGGGGGGTGGCCCTGGCCACGGCACGATAATGTGCACAATCGTGAGGAGGGGCGGTTTGCCAAATATGCCGATGGTAAAGAGGAGCGCCCGTAATACTTCTTTGTATACAAATGCTTACAATATTTTACCAAAATAAAAGGGCTTTCCAATGCATCGGAAAGCCCTTGCTTTTTCGTTTAATTAGATTGAATCTTAAAACATGAATCCAATACTACCAATAACTTGCGATTGGCGTTGGTCTGTTTTAAATGAATTGTCCCCAATATTTACTTCATCTCCCAGCTTACTTAATGGAAATTCATAGCGAACATCCACGGTAACTTTTTTCAAAATATCGATACCTACACCAACTGTTCCACCAAAAGTGGCCAGCTCTGTAGCATCAGAAAATGAGGTCAGCCCCTCTTTAACTTCTGCTTTGGCTCCCTCAACATTGGGGTCTAATTTAAAACTGGCAACCGGGCCAAGATTAAATCGTGCCGGTCCGAGTTTCATACCCACTAAAACAGGGATATCAAAACTATTGTATTTTATCGTTGCTGTTGATGATTCTAATTCGCCGGCTAAGTTATCAGTGTCACTGAAGTCAATAGATGCCTCCGCATGTGAGAATATCAATTCGGGTTGAATGTAAATTCCCAACACTTTTAAGCGTGCAAATGCACCAAAGTGATAACCCATTTCATAAGATTTTGGCTCAAATTTGATTCCTGGCCTGTTTATGGCCTGAGGATTGATGATTTCTGTTTCTCCATCTGGAGCTAAAATTATCAAATCGTCCTCGTTTGGCCCGCCAGGCAAATAATCTGGCTTAATTGTAATGTCATTTTCAATACTAAAATCATCAAAACTTACTTTTGTAGAATTTACACCAGCTTTCACACCCCATGTAAAAATCTGGGAAAAAGATACTTGAGCAACAAGTACCATGCCTATTAGGAATACAAGTTTTTTCATAATATTTTGGTTTTGGTTCCATGGTAAAAATAATAATTTAAACAGACCTGAGCATATTTTTTACACAACTTTTCGGTTAATGAATCATTTTGTTTTGTGAATGTCATGTTTTCATAGGTTTCAAAATAAAAATGACCATCGGTCGCCAAAGGCTTGCTGACGGCACAGCACATTTATTGGAGTTTTTTTACACGCATTATATTAGGATGTCTTTATTTACCCAAAGTTGCTTCGGTACAAGTTTTGTTATTTCTAACCCATGTCCAATAGAGCAAAAATAAAGATTAGCGTTTTACAAATCGTATTTATAGCCTTTTTAGGTATCACAACCCTGTCTCTAAAGGCCTCTTCTGCTATGCTCGACAGTGCCCGCTGGGTTTCAAAAATTGATTCCATAAAATTGGCTTATCAGCAAATTGAATATGAAGGGCCCTATGCCCTGAGCTTTTATACTGCCTTGAGTGCTTACCCTGAATTAAATGATGTGAATATACAGTTCAGGCAACGTAATATCAAAACTACTATGCAATGCAGGCCCAAAACATTTTCTGTATTGCGGAAACCGGCTAAAAGAAAATTTGTAATGGTATTTAATCAAAACCGGGGTGTGCCAATAAATGAGTTGAGTTTTAATGCACGCGTAGGGCTTTTTGCCCACGAAATTGCTCATGTGCTGGATTATTTACAAATGACAAGCGGACAAACCATAGGACTTGGGTTTCGTTACATTTCAGAAAAAGGCCAGATTGCTCTTGAACACGAAATAGACCGCATGGTTATTTGGAAAGGTTTTGGACATCAAATTCTTCAATACGCTAAAGAAGTATTACGGAACTCATCAATTACCGATGATTACAGGCAAAGGCGTAGTCATGTCTATCTTAAACCATCAGAAATTAAGCAACTTATCAGCATTGTTGAAAACAATCCTTCAAATGTTAATAGATAGCTTTTAAATTTTCGATTTCTTCAGAACAAAACCACGTATTTTTGCATTAATAAATTCGGGGTAAGCATGTATAAGATTTACGTCACCCCATTTTTTGAGTCAAACCCTTTGCAATAATTGTCTGATATGTCCCAATTTACACATTTGCATGTGCACACGCAGTATTCCATACTCGATGGAGCATCTAAAATAACTGAACTTTTACAGAAAGCAAAAGATGATGGTATGCCCGCTGTGGCAATTACGGATCATGGTAATATGTTTGGCGTAAAAGATTTTTGGGATAACGCCAAAGATATTGATATTAAGCCTATTATAGGCATTGAGACATATGTGGCGGCAAACGGTAGGCATGTAAAGGAAAAAGGTAAAGGTAATCGCGGCTATCACCTGATTTTATTGGCCAAAAATACAACAGGCTATAAAAATTTAATGAAGTTAAGCTCATTGGGCTTCACCGAAGGCTTTTATCACAATGCCCGCATCGACCATGAGCTTCTGGAAAAGTATCATGAGGGCATCATTGCCAGCTCAGCATGCCTTGGGGGTGAGATACCTCAATATATTTTAATGAACCAGCTCGATAAAGCTTATGAACGTGCACGGTGGTTTAAAAATTTATTTGGAGACGATTTTTACCTTGAGCTTATGCGCCATCCGGCCAAAGCCCCACAACAGCGTGAAGCAATTTATGACCGCCAGCAAATTGTAAATAATGAGTTGATAAAGATGTCTAAAGAATTAGACATTAAACTGATTGCTACAAATGATGTGCATTTTACAAATGCAGAAGATGCTGAAGCCCATGACCGTTTGATTTGTTTGGTTACCAATTCTCCCATAGACGACCCCAAGCGGATGCGTTATACCAAGGAAGAATATTTTAAGTCAACCAAAGAAATGCAGGAACTTTTTGCTGATGTTCCTGAAGCCGTTACAAACACACAGGAAATAGTAGATAAAATTGAAGACCTTGAACTTAACAGCGAGGCTATAATGCCTGATTTTAGGCTACCTGAGGGTTTTGATAATGAGAATGATTATTTGCGTCATCTAACCTATGAAGGTGCAAAAGAGCGATGGGGTAACGATTTGCTCGAAAGTGCCGTTGAGCGACTCGATTTTGAGTTGCAGACAATAAAGGATATGGGATTTCCCGGGTATTTTCTCATCGTATGGGATTTTATCAAAGCTGCACGCGAAATGGGCGTTATTGTAGGCCCGGGACGTGGCTCAGCAGCCGGCTCGGCAGTGGCTTACTGCCTGAAAATTACCAATATTGACCCAATTAAATACGATTTGCTTTTTGAACGTTTTCTTAATCCCGACCGTATCTCAATGCCCGATATCGATATTGACTTTGACGATGATGGACGGCAGGAGATTCTGGACTGGGTAGTAGACAAATATGGCGAAGATAAAGTTGCACACATTATCACCTTTGGTACAATGGCTACAAAATCGTCCATTCGAGATGTAGCACGTGTACAGGAATTCCCACTCAAAAGAGCCGATGAAATAGCCAAGCTCGTGCCCGAAGCCCCTAAAATGAACTTTAAAAAGGCTTATAAAGAAGCACCGGACCTTAAAAAGTTGCGCGAAGCCGGTAATCCCGAAGAAAAAGCCGTGCTTGAATATGCCGAAAAGTTAGAAGGTTCTGTGCGCCAAACCGGTGTGCATGCTTGTGGTATTATTATTTCCAAAGATAGCCTCACTGAGTATATCCCCGTGTGTAAAGCAAAAGATGCCAAATTGCTTGTTACCCAATACGATGGCAATTTTGTGGAGCCTGTTGGGATGCTTAAAATGGACTTTCTGGGTCTGAAAACCCTATCCATCATTAAAGAGGCTTTGGAATTTATTGAAGACTCTAAGGGCTTTGCCCCGAACATTGATCAGGTGCCGTTAGAGGATGCCAAAACTTTTGAACTCTATGCACGTGGCGACACTACAGCCCTGTTTCAATTTGAATCGCCCGGTATGAAAAAACACCTCCGGGCACTAAAACCCGACCGGTTTGAAGATTTAGTGGCTATGAATGCCCTTTACCGGCCGGGTCCAATGGGATATATCCCCCAATTTATCGACCGGAAGCATGGACGTGAGAAAATAGCATACGACCACCCGATGATGGAGGATTTTTTGGACGATACTTATGGAATTACCGTCTTCCAGGAGCAGGTTATGTTACAATCCCGTAAGCTGGCCAATTTTACCCGCGGACAATCAGACAGTCTCCGTAAAGCAATGGGTAAAAAGAAAAAAGCTCTTATGGCTGAGCTGAAAGTAAAATTTCATGATGGTGCGTTGGCCAATGAAGAATTCATACAAGGTTGCAAACAGGTTAATAAAGAACCGGAAAAACTTATTGAAAAAATATGGAAAGACTGGGAGGCATTTGCAGAATATGCATTTAATAAATCACACTCTGTTTGTTATGCCTATGTTTCATACCAAACTGCATATTTAAAAGCACATTACCCGTCAGAATTTATGGCAGCGGTGCTTACGCGTAATTTGTCTGATATAAGTAAAGTAACTACCTTTTTAGACGAAACGCGGCGGATGGGCATTGAGGTACTCGGCCCCGATGTTAATGAAAGTGTGTACAAGTTCCGGGTTACATCAAAAGGAGATTTGCGATTTGGATTAGGAGCAGTAAAAACCGTGGGCACAAATGTGGTGAATCATATTATCGAAGTGCGCGAAGAAAAAGGCAGATTTGACGATATTTACGAGTTTGTAGAGACAGTTGATATGCATATTGTCAACAAAAAAAACATGGAAGGATTGGCCTATGCGGGTGCTTTTGACTGTTTTGATATTGGACGCCACAATTTCTTTGCTACCGATGATAAAGGACAAACCTTTATTGAACAGCTTATCAGGTATGGCAACCGAATGAAAGAAGAAAGTACCAGCGCTCAGCAATCGTTGTTTGGAGGAGCAGATGAGAACTTTAATGTGGCCAGACCAACAGTTCCGCAGGGTGAATCCTGGACAAAAATGGCCCGAATGAATATTGAAAAGGAATATGTGGGTATTTACCTTTCGGAACATCCGCTTGATGATTACAAGTTGGAGCTTGAGCATATTTGCAATGCACGTTTTGTAGATTTGCAGCAGGATATGGAATCTATGGAAAATAAAGAAGTTACCGTTGGGGGAATGGTTACAGAGGTAAAGCATCTTACTACTAAAAACGGTAAACCATGGGGTCGACTGACAGTGGAAGATTTTAGTGGAGCCTATTCCTTTGCTCTTTTTGGCCGCGATTACATGAACTTTAAACCCTACATGGAGAAAGACTGGTACCTGCTCATTAAGGGAAAAGTACAGAGAAGAGAGTGGGGCGACACCAACGAATTGGAGTTTAAAATCAAAGAAATTAGCAACCTGGTTGATGCCCGTGATGATAAAATTAACAGCATCAACATTAAAATACCTATTGATTCACTTACCGAGGAGCTGGTAACAGAAATGTACGATATTATGGGACAGGGCAAAGGCAAAAAAGAGTTGCAGTTTATGGTTTTTGACCCTCAAAAAGATATTGTCATCCCCATGTTTTCAAGAAGTGTAAGCGTAGACATTTCAAAAGAGCTGGTTGAGTATCTGGGACGGTTCCCTGAACTTGAATATAGTTTGAAATAAATGGCAAAATAATTGCTAAATTTAACCTAAAATTTAAAAATTGAATATTATGGCTATCGAACTAACTGAATCGAATTTCGACGAAAAGGTAATACAATCAGATGTACCTGTAGTAGTAGACTTGTGGGCAGAATGGTGTGGCCCATGTAAATTACTGACCCCCATCATGGAAGAGCTGACAACTGAATATGAAGGCAAAGCCCTGATTGCCAAGGTCGATGTAGATAGTAATCCCGGTATTGCTGCAAAATATGGTGTACGCAACATTCCTACAGTACTTTTCTTCAAAGATGGCGAAGTTGCTGACAAACAGGTTGGTGCTGTACCAAAAGACAAATTAACCGAAAAACTGGATAGTTTGATTTAATAATGTAATATTAAGTATATTTTAACAGGCTGTTCATTAATTCGAGCAGCCTTTTTTTGTTACTTTGTGTTCAGGGAAAATTATATTTTATGACCGATAAAATAACCGTAGAGAAAATACAGGAAGTACGACATCTGAACAGCCTTGATTTTTTTGCAAGACAAATAGTAGAAGGGTTTATTACAGGCCTTCACCGAAGTCCTTTTCATGGTTTTTCGGTCGAATTTGCTGAACACAGGGCCTACAATAATGGCGAATCTGTTCGGTTTATCGACTGGAAGTTATATGGCCGAACAGGTAAACTTTTTGTGAAGCGGTTCGAAGAAGAAACAAATCTGCGCTGTCAGATTGTAATAGATACTTCATCCTCTATGTTTTTTCCAGTAGAAAAACAAGTCAATAAAATTCAGTTCAGCGCGTATGCTGCTGCGGCGCTTATTCATATGCTTAACCGCCAACGTGATGCAGCAGGGCTTTCTTTGTTTGATGAGCTGCTACAGTTCCATACAAGAGCCCGGATGTCAAAAAACCATGTACAAACCATATATGCCAGGCTGGATGAGTTATTAAAACTAAAATATCAGCCAAAACAGCGAAAACAAACCCAAATCTCCGGTGTGTTGCATCAAATAGCCGAAGCGGCTCATAAAAGGTCACTAATTGTTATTTTTTCAGATATGTTTGAGAATGAGGATGCTTCGAATCTTTTTAATGCACTGGAGCATTTACGATACAATAAACACGAGGTTATTGTGTTTCATGTACATGACAGACAGTATGAACAGGCTTTGGTGTTAGAGGACAGACCGCACAGGCTTATTGATATGGAAAACGGCGAAGAATTGAAGTTAAAGCCTCAGGAAGTAAGACAGCTGTATGGAGAGCAAATGAAAGCTTTTTATGACCAAATCAGGAAAAAATGTTTACAATATAAAATCGATTTTGTCACAGCAGATATAAACGACCCTTTTGACAAGGTGCTGACATCGTTTCTGGCCCGAAGAAGTCGGATGTTTTAAAATTATTACCAAGTGAAACAGCTATTTTTCACCTTATTCATTATAGTTTTTTTGCCTACTGTTCTTTGGGGGCAGACAAACCCGAACGACCCACGTGAAAGACCAAAGATTGGTTTGGTGCTAAGTGGTGGAGGAGCAAAGGGCATGGCACATGTGGGCTTTCTTAAAGTAATGGAAGAGGCCGGAATAAAGCCCGATTACATTACCGGTACTTCTATGGGAAGTATTGTAGGCGGATTATATGCCATTGGTTATTCCTACGAGGAAATTGAGAATATACTCAGAGACCAGAATTGGAATGAAGTTTTATCGAACGACGTTCAGTTGTCAGACATCAGTATAAACGAAAAAGATAGTTACGGGCAGTATTTTGCGGAGTTTCCAATCCAGGGGATTCAGATTAAATTACCTAAAGGCCTGATTTTCGGACAACGTGTAATGGACCTTCTGAATTATTATACTTTATCGGCCTACGACATTCACAATTTTGATTCTCTGCCTATTCCTTTTAAGTGCGTGGCTGCAGACATAACCAACGCAGAACCTGTAGTGTTGGATACCGGGAGTTTGGCACTGGCTATGCGTGCCAGTATGGCTATACCTACGGTTTTTACACCAGTGATGTGGGGTGATAGATTATTGGTCGATGGCGGGTTAACTAGAAACTTCCCGGTAGAAGAGGTTAAGAAAATGGGAGCCGATATTATAATTGGCGTATACACTGGTGGTGTGCTTAAGGATAAAGAAGCCTTAAATTCAATGATTGACATAATGACTCAATCTGCATTTTTTATGGGAATTTTTGATGCAGAAGAGCAAAAAAAGATGGTCGATATTTATATTGAGCCAGACCTGGAAGGATATACCGCAGCAGATTTTGTAAAAGTAGATTCTATTATTGAAAAAGGAGAGCAGGCAGCGCGTAAAGTTTATGATAGACTCGATTCCTTATCAAAAGCGCAGCGGAAATATTTAAAAAAGCCACCAAAGGCAACTTTGTCTATGCCAGACAGTATAGTGGTACAAAAGATTACTACACAGGGGATTGCTCCCAGGTATAGAGCATTTGTAAAGGGACGTCTGGGAATCGTGCCAAATAAGCCTTTTCATTTCAGTGAGCTCGAAAATGGTATCAACCGAATTTATGGCAGTCGCTATTTTTACAGGGTTTATTATAGTTTTGAAGATATTAAAGGTGGCGGCCAAAAATTGATTATTCATGCAGAAGGCAAACCAACCGGGTTCTTAGGCGCCAGCGTACATTACGATTCTGAAAAACGTGCTGCTTTATTGCTTAACACTACATTTCGCGATTTAATTATACCTTCGAGCCGTTTGAGCCTAACAGCCAATCTTTCAGAGAATCCCGGTTTTCAATTGGATTTTTTTAAATATTTTGGCAAAAAACGCAATTATACCCTCGGAACGCAATTTAATACAGATGCTTTTGATGTACCGGTGTATGATAAAGGCGATCTGAGCCGTTTGTACAAATATAACTATTCATCATACGAACTTTATACCCGTTATGCCCTGACAAATGATTCCCGGTTAAGTGCGGGTGGACTGATGGAAAGAACATCCGTGAAGCCCAAGGTGCATAATACCAATGATTTTGAGCGTTGGGTGGTGAAGAACAAGCAGCTTTATGCTTCTTTCGAAATTAACACAACCAATAAAAGATATTTCCCCACAAAAGGTCTTGACCTGTCATTAAGATACGAATATAATTTTGACTTACAGTATGATATCAGTTTGGAAGATACTTCTGCTAATTTTGATACACAAATGTTTAATAAAACATTTGGCAGTCTGAAATTTCATTTGGATTATTACCAACCTGTATGGAATAAATTCACGCTTCATGCCTACGCTCATGCGGGCCTTACTTTTGGTGAGAACTTCACCCTCGTAAAACAATATATGGCAGGTGGTATATTTACTGCTTACTCATACCTCATTCCATTTACGGGATTTAATGAGCTGGAATATACCGCACTGCAAATATTGTCAGGAGGTGGTGGCATCCAATATGAATTGTTTACAGATATTTTTATTGAACCCCAGGTCAATGTCTTACTTTCAGCAGATTACGTTGAAGACTTTATCAATACTTCTTTGGAAGAACGCTTCATTTTGGGTTATGGACTGAAAGTTGGTTACTCATCCATAATTGGCCCCGTAGTAGTTACCGTGTCTTCTAACACCTACAATAAAAAAGTAAGGTCATTTTTCAACCTTGGGTACCGGTTTCGCTTTTAATCATCCGCGCCAGTCAATCAGGTGTTTTGTTTCATCCAGTGTGTTTACTACCCCATATAAAAAATCGTTTTGGCGTTTTGCTGAGCACATCATAGGATGATGAGAGCTTACTTTGTGATTGAGGCTCATATCACTGGTAATATTTTGTGCATGTCCGCCCCACAAAATCCAAACAATATCCGGGTTTTGGTGATTAATGAAATTTAAGAGGTTTTGAGAAAACTGTTTCCAATGCTTGCTATGGCTGTTGGATAACCCTGTTTGGCAGGTAAAAGCAGTATTTAGTAATAAAACACCCTGTTTTTCCCAGTTTTTAAATATTTCCTGTGGCCCTGCAAGTGCTTTTGTCTTTTTGTTCCATTCTATAATAGACTTGTATGGAAGCGTATCGCCATAATATGTTTTGTAAATTAGCCGAATGATATTTTTTAATGAAACATTGCGAAAAGGTTGTGACCAATCACTCAGTGTGCCCACTTCAAAAGCCCTGCCCGTGGCAACCCCCGGCTGGGGATAGGGGTCCTGACCCAGGATAATAGTTTTCACCTCATGTAACGGAATGGTTAAAAACTGCAGGACACGGGAAATTTCTGGGGTAAAATCTTTTCGTGTGGTTTTATTGGCTATATCCTCCAGCAATTGGCTGTTTTCTGAATCAAGAAACGGGTGCCAGCCCTTAGCAACAGGGGCGTGTAGCTCATCTAAAAATTTTGACATGAGTATTAGTAAATTTGCGTGCGGAAATTCTTCATTTCTTTTTCGATGTGTGGTGCCTCGGGCAAAATAGAATATAAAAGTTTTTTAAACCCCTGGCCATGGTTTGGATGTATAGTATGGCAGAGCTCATGTATTATTACATAATCGATCATCATGGCCGGTAGGCGCATCAGCTGAATGTTTAAGCTAATGTTGCCTCTTGTGGAGCAACTCCCCCAGCGTGTTTTGTTATTTCTGAAAGTGAGATTATTGTACCGGAATTTATATCGCCTTGCGAGTTCTTTAGTTCTTTCAGGAAGGTACCTGGAAGCTTCGTCTTTAAGCACATAATCAATGATGTTTTTAATGCCCGATTGAAAAGCCGGATTTTTGATATCAAAATTTTCAGGTACTGCAATTACGTATTCCGGTCTCTTGCCCTTTAACCGCATACGATCTGTATCTTTTTGTTCAATGGTAAACTGATTGAAAAAAGTTTTTATCGTGGTTCGATGTTCAAATACGGTTCTTTTTTGTTCAATACTTTTGTTGAAAGCCTGTTTTTCCAGAATCCATTTTTTCTTTCTGGCAATGACATTTGAAATTTGCTTTTTCGAAGCACTGGCAGGCGATGAAATAGTTACAACCTCGAAAGGTTTTAGCCTGATATTAAAGTTTTTAAGCCCGTTTTTTTGGACTATTTTTATTTTGCCTATATCGTTATCTACGAGATAATAGTATTTCGCATTCATAACTACAAAAAAAGTGAAAATAACTATAAAATCTTCAATTATATTGAAAAGAATTTTTACCTTTGCCGCACTTTAATCAAACGATAATGTTATGCCAGTAAGAATTAGATTACAGAGACACGGAAGAAGACATCATCCCTTCTACTACTTAGTAGTAGCAGATAGCAGGGCGCCACGAGATGGTAGATTTATCGAACGGATTGGTTCTTACAATCCAATGACAAATCCTGCTAGCGTACAACTGGATTTTGATAAAGCATTATCGTGGCTGCAAAAAGGAGCGCAACCTTCAGAAACTTGCCGCTCCATCCTATCAAGGGAAGGTGTCATGATGTACAATCACCTGTTAAAAGGTGTGCGTAAAGGAGCTTTTGATGAGGCAACCGCCGATAAAAAGTTTGAAACCTGGAAAGCCGAGAAACAAGTGAAGCTTCAGGATGAAGCTGAAAAAACAAAGGCTGAAACGGAAAAAGAAAAAGCTGAGCGCATGGCCAAAGAAAAAGAGGTCAACGAAGAACGCGCTAAACAGCTTGCAGAGAAAAATGCCGAACTGAATGCTGCAGCAGAAACTGATGCTAAGGGCGAAGATGAAGCCGCCAAAGCTAAAGAAGAGCAGGCAGAAGCCAGTGAAGCACAAGCAGAGGGAGAAGCTGAGGTTGCGAAAGAGGCTGAAGCAAAAGACGAAGCCAAGGAAGCTGAAGCAAAAGATGGAGCTAAAGAGGCCAAGGAAGATGATTCCAAAGAGACTGAAGCTAAAGAGGCTAAGGAAGATGACTCCAAAGAGGCCGATGACGAAAAAGAGAAAAAAGCTGAAAACTAATCTGCATGAATTTTCAGGATTGTGTTCTTGCAGGCACCATTACTAAAACACACGGTGTTGACGGTAAGGTGGTGGTAGCCACAGAGATAAATCTTGAAACAAAAGACTTCAGGGAACCAATATTCATCAAAATTGATGGATTGCTGGTTCCCTTTTTTGTTGTTACTATCGACACTAAGGGGCATAACCAGTACATAGTTACTTTGGAACTTGTAGATACAATAGAAGAAGCCTCAACCCTCATTGGTCTTGATGTGCTTTTATATGAAGATGATGTTGTTTTTGCTGATTCATTCGAAATGTCTCAATTGCAAGGATTGAATGTAATTGATCAGCAAAAAGGAGAATTAGGCCCCATCATACGGGTTGAAGAAGTTTTCGCTAATTCCTTACTTGTTGTTGATAAAGAAGGAGAAGAAATATTAATCCCATTCAACGACGACTTTATCGTGGAAATTTTGCCAGAAGAAAACTATCTTTTACTTGATTTACCCGACGGTTTAATTGAATTAAACCAATAAATTCCATTTTCTTTCATAAAAAAACCTTAATTTATTTAATTTAGAGGTTTATAAACGGAGACAATGAGTTTACGATTCTTTCTTATTCTCGTGTACATATTTTGTGCGCAGTTTACACAAGCCGGTAAAATTGACTCTTTGAAGCAAGCACTCAATTCAAAGAGTGATACGGGTCGGGTTCATACTTTACTTGAACTAACCTATAACTATCGAAGAACCGATATTGACTCCGCCTACTTTTATCTTCAGCAGGCAAATAAACTTTTATCTGCCATAAAAGAAAATTTTAATAGTAGTGCTATAAATCGGTGTCAGGCTTATTATTATCAGCAAAAAGGTTTAGTTAACCAAATGACGGACCAATATGATTCAGCACATAATAGTTACAATGAGGCTTATGAAATATACAAGCGGCAAGGATTAGTACAAAAACAATCACAAATCCTTATTAATTTAGGAACCTTGCATGAGGAAACAGGGAATTTTTCAAAAGCCCTTGAAGCTTATTATGCATTGTTAAGCCTAACCGACAGCGCTTCTTTAAAACTGGAAAAATCAAGAGTACTTATTAATATTGGTGTGATTTACCTGAATCAACAAAAGTATAAGAAAGCACTGGAGTACTTCGGAAAAGCTATACCACTTAAAAAAGAAGTTAAGGATAAACAAGGCGAGGCCTTAGCATATAATAATATAGGGATAGCTTATTATTATTTGAGCGAATATGATAAAGTGCTCGAGAATTTTAAAAGAAGCTTAAATATTTATCGGCAAATCAATGATTTAAGAAGCCAGGCATTGCCTTATTTTAATATTGCTGAGATTTACTACGAACAGAGAGAATTAAAAGAGGCCCTGTATTATTATAAGAAATCGTATGAAATTGAGAGGCAGCTTAATAATATGTCCGATCAGGCAGTCTCTTTAATGGCTATTGGGAATGTATATATCGATCTGAAAAAATTTACAGATGCTATTCGTGTGCAACAAGAAGCCGTGAATATTTTGAGTGAAATAGGAGCCAAACACGAATTGGCTAATGCGCTACTTCAATTATCCTATAGTTATGAGGTGCTCGGTAATTATAAAAAAGCACTTGAAAAGTATAAAGCTCATAAGCACATAAAAGACTCGGTATTTAATTTACGCAAAGAAGCACAGATAGCAAAAATTCAAGAGCAATATGAGTCTAAGCAAAAAGACCAGCAAATAGCATTGCTGCAAAAACAAAATAGGCTGGCAGAATTGGAAAATAAACAAAAGCAAGCACAAATAAATAGCAGGCAGCGTATTGCAGTTTTAAGTTTATTGGTCGCAGCGCTGGGATTGTTTGCGCTTGTTATGATTTATAGGCTTTATAGA
Organism: Salinivirga sp.; assembly: GCF_055145285.1. Taxonomy (NCBI): domain Bacteria; kingdom Pseudomonadati; phylum Bacteroidota; class Bacteroidia; order Bacteroidales; family Salinivirgaceae; genus Salinivirga; species Salinivirga sp. The sequence goes on from NZ_JBSRDC010000015.1 coordinate 113,420, forward strand.
CAAAAAAAGCTATCGAACCAGATGCTTGAACTTAAAAACGGAGCCATTCAACGAAAAAATGATGAGATTATAGAAGTGGTTCAAAAGCTTGAAAATAATCTTAAAGGAAGAAGAGAATTTTATAGAATTATATTGAGTGAGCTGCGCGTACCCCTGGTTTCTATATCGGGTTTTGCAAGACTTATTTCGCTTCAACCCAATAATGAAAGTTTACAAAAATATATCGCCCAACTTCAAAAATCAGCAAGGGTTTTAATCCGGGTTCTTGAAAATTTTACGGTGGCAACGAAACTGGAAACCGGAGATTTTAAACTTAATAGAGAAGGTGTAGATATTAATGAAATAGCAAAACATTTATTGAAACACTTTGAACCACTCGCAGTCCAAAGAAAAGTAGAATTGGACTATCATATTGATGATTCTTGCCCGCGCGTGTTGGACTTAGATCCTGTGAGGTATTTTCAATTATTATCAAATCTTACAGATAATGCCATTAGGCGGGTATTGCCCGGAGGCAAGGTTAGTACAATTTTTTATTATGAAAAACCAAACCTGCTCAAAGTTAAGGTGAAAGATACAGGGGTAGAAATTTCTGATTCATATAAAGAAGACCTTTACACACAGTTTCAGGAAAAAGACGATTTGGTGTCTAATACCGTAAGGTTTGGCCTGGGGCTTAGTTTGGTGAAGAGCATAATCGATGCTTATGACGGAAGTATTTTTATTGATGGTAACGATGCTGGAGAAAATGAAATGACCGTTGCCTTGCCTACTGAAGTAGTGAGTAATAGTAGTTTTAGTTTTTCAGCCCACGAACAAGATTTAAGTGAAAACAACCTTTTAACAGGCAAAATACTTATTGCGGATAATAAAGAAGAAATCAGCGATGAGGTTGATGAAGCTTTAGCAGCATATAGCAAAGGGTTAACAGTAGAGCATGTGAATGAAAAAGAAGAAGCTATAACCCTATTAGATAATAAGGATTTTGATATTTGCATTGTGAATATACCCGCTCAGGAAAAAGAACTCGCTGAGTATTGGGAAGCGTTTAAAAAAGTAGTCGGTTCCCGCAATAAATCAACTGTTTTCATTGGCGTATCAGATAATATTTCGCAGGGGTTCTTGCAGGCATCTAACAAACATGGCATTTCCGGAGTTTTGAAAAAACCAATAGAGGTATACAAATTGCTAGTAGAAATTGAACGCTTCGTTTGTGTTGATCCTGGTCTAGGTTTGACTATTGCAACTAATTGCACCAATAAAAATCAAATAGTAAATTCTCAGGTTGAAGTCGGTAATGAGCAGCCACACTCAAATAAAGTTGAGCAGAATTTGACAATTTTGAATAGTGCTATCAGGCAAAAAGACTGGAAAACTGTTATGGAACAAATCAACCAACTCGGATCCGGCAGCAATGCGCATTTAACGCGTGATGTACTACAGTATTTGAATGTTATAGAAAAAGAATGTGTAACAACTCGAAATGTAGACGTTATGCTCCATGCATTAGAATTATTTCAAAAAAAGCGGAATAAAAATATGTTTGGCTAAAACAGCTTCATCCGTTTAAAATTAATTTTAACCCAACTTGAAAACACAAACGCATAAATAACTTCCATTGAGTGCATTATGATTTTGTTTTTTACAATTGGGGGACTACTTTTGTTTTTCTAACATATGGGCGGTGTTTAAAATTATGGCT